>NZ_JBAMDC010000549.1:0-3454 GCF_036961605.1 Streptomyces sp. KLMMK | reverse complement strand
CATGGCGTGGCGTGCAGGAAGAGGAAGAAGAGCGGGAAGGCGACGTAGCTGAAGCCGTGGTCCATGGCCAGGAGCAGCAGCCACAGCGCGGTGACGGCGGCGAGCCAGGGGCCGGGACGCCGGGCGCTGCGGACGATGCCGATCCCGTAGACGGCCGCGAGGACGGCGGCGGGCGGCAGCACGGCCACGGGGGCCGTCCCGGCCAGGGCGGGGCCGGCGGCGATGACGAGCAGCACGTAGAACGCCCCGTGCACCGCGAGCCGGACCAGCCGCAGGGAGGGCATCTCCGCCCCGGCGCCGGCGACGAGGGCGGGTCGGCCGGGCACGCGCGCGTGCCCGGGCGCGGTCTCGGGGTCGGGGAGGCTCGTTCGGCTCACCCGATCGAGCGTACGGGCCCGGGCCCGGGGCACCCGGCCCCGCAGCCCTCAACCGTTCGATTGATTTTCGGGTGCACCGGACGGACGGGGTGCGGACCCCTCCTTGCCCTGATGGCGGCGGGGCGCCCGCGCGGGAGCGTGGAGGGGTCCTGACAGAGCCCGGGAGGGGTCCTTGTTCGTCGCACTCCGTGACATCCGTTTCGCCCGGGGGCGGTTCGCCCTGATGGGTACGGTCGTCGCCCTCATCACCACGCTCGTGGTCTTCCTCTACGGCCTGACCGACGGCCTGGCGCGGGAGGCGTCGTCCGCCGTGGCGGGGCTGCCCGCCGGCCGGATCGTCTTCGCCGCGCCCGCCGGGGCAGCGCCGGAGGTCTCGTTCTCGAACAGCTCGGTGGACGCCGGGCAGCTGCGGGCCTGGCGGGAGGCGCCGGGCGTCGCCTCCGCCGAACCGTTCGGCGTGGCGATGACCCGGCTGACGGCGGGCGGGAAGGCGTCGTCGGTGAGCGTGTTCGGCACGCCGGACCGGCTGCGGCCCGCGCTCGTCTCCGGCTCCGCCCCGGACGGCCGCGGGGTGGCGGTGAGCGAGCGGCTGGCGCGCGAGACGGGGGTGCGCACGGGCGACCGCGTCACCCTCGGCACCGAGGAGCTGACCGTCTCGGGCATCACCGCCGACCGCAGCCACGGCCACGCCCCGAGCGTGTGGACCACGCTGCCCGCCTGGCACCGCGTGAGTCTCCAGGCGCGGCCGACCGCGCTGGCCGTGGACGGCGGCGGGCGGCCGGACGGGCCCGCCGCGCGGACCACGAAGGCGGTCGGCGTCGGCGCGGCGCTGGACGGCATCGACGGGTACGCGGCCGAGCACGGCACCCTGCGGATGATCCAGGGGTTCCTGTTCGTGGTGAGCGCCCTGGTCGTGGGCGCCTTCTTCACGGTGTGGACGGTGCAGCGCAGGCCCGACGTCGCGGTGCTCAAGGCCGTGGGCGCGAGCAGCGCCTATCTGGTGCGGGACGCCCTCGGGCAGGCGGCGGTCGTACTGGCCGCCGGGGCCGCGCTCGGTGCCGCGGCGGGCGCGGCCGGCGGGGCGCTGGCGTCGTCCTCGGTGCCGTTCGAGCTGGGTACGGCGACCGTCGCCGTGCCGGTGGCGGCGATGGTGCTGCTGGGGCTGGCCGGCTCCGCGCTCGCCGTGCGCCGCATCACGTCCGTCGATCCGCTGACCGCCCTGGGAGCCTCCCGTTGAGCACCGCGCCTGTTCCGTCGCCCATTCCGTCGCCTGTTCCACCGCCCGTTCTGTCGCTGGAGGCCGTCGGCCTCACCTATCCGGACGGCGACCGCAGGCTGACCGCCCTCGACGCGGTCTCCCTGGAGGTGGCGCCCGGGGAACTCGTGGCCGTCGCGGGGCCCTCCGGCTCCGGGAAGTCGAGCCTGCTCGCGGTGGCGGCGACGCTCCTGCGCCCGGACGCGGGCCGCGTGACCGTGGCGGGGCAGGACACCGCACGGATGAGCGCCCGGGCCCGTACGGCGCTGCGCCGGGAGCACATCGGCATCGTCTTCCAGCAGGCGAACCTGCTGCCCTCGCTGACCGCCGAGGAGCAGCTGCTGGCCGTGGAGCACCTGCGGGGCGGGAGCGTGCGGGCCGCCCGGGCGCGGGTGGGGCGGCTGCTGGAGTCGGTGGGCCTGGACGCGGCGAAGCGGCGCCGCCGCCCGCACCAGCTGTCGGGCGGCGAGCGCCAGCGGGTGAACATCGCCCGGGCGCTGTCCGGGGGCCCGTCCGTCCTGCTGGTGGACGAGCCGACGTCGGCGCTGGACCGGGAGCGCGGCGAGCAGGTCGTGGAGCTGCTCGCCGAGGTGACGCGGGCGCACCGGACGGCGACCGTGCTGGTCACGCACGACCGGGAGCTGCTCGGCCGGGCGGACCGGGTGCTCACCATGGCCGACGGGCGGCTGCGCTGATCCACCCGCCCGGGACCCGCCGGCCCGGAACCCGCCGGCCCGCGGCCCGCTGACCCGGAACCCGGGTCACTGCTCCTGCACGTCGCCCAGGGCGTAGTCCTCTTCGTCATTGTGCGCGTAGAGCTTGAGCACGGGGACGCCGACCTTGTGCCGGGCCCGGGAGGCCCAGTCGCGGTGGAAGAACTCCTCCACCAGGTGCGGCGCGGTCAGCACGATCACCTCGTCGGCGTGGGTCTGCTCGACCACGGACCGCAGCAGGTCCAGCGGGTGGCCCTCGATGAGCTGTCCGACGGCCTCGCAGCCCGCGTCCCGGAGGCTGCGGAGCGAGTGCTCCAGGGCGAGGGCGGCCGGGCGGACGGCCTGCTCGCCCTCGGGCTCGTCGGCCTCGTGCACGGCCCGTTCGAGCTCGCCGAGCGCGACGTCGTCGATGGCCCGGAGCAGCCGGTCCTCGGCGCCTCTGGGCTGCATGAGGACCACGAAGGACATCTCGTCGTCGTGGAGGGTGGTGACGAAGTCGACGTCGGTGGCGGACAGCGGCTGCTCGATCATCAATACGCTCGTGAACACGGTGGAAGCCCTTCTCCTTCGTGGGCCACCGGCCCAACGGCCAAAAGAAACCATCCTGCGTGCCCCCTGGGCCCGCCTGTTCCGATCATGTGCCCCCTGGGGAGCGTCCGATTCAATTCTGCCCACCGACGGCTAACCGGAACGGGATATTCCGCCGATTGTCAGATCCGGTGGTACCTGCTGAAGAGAAATCCTGCCTCTTCGAGGAGCGAAGCGAGGACGAATCGTTCCGGCAGGGGCATGTCGGGGCCGTTCACGATCCGGGCCGCGGTGCCCCCGGCGACCATCGGGGCGAGCGTCAGGCACAGCTCGTCCAGCACCCCGGCCGCCGCGAACTGTCCCAGCAGCCGCGGGCCGCCCTCGGTGAGCAGCCTGGTCAGGCCGCGTTCCGCCAGCACCTGCGGCACCCGCGCGGGGTCCACCCGGCGCCCCTCGCCCGCCACGAGCACCTCGGCCCCGGCCTCGCGCGCCGCGGCGACCCGGTCCTCGGGCGCGTCCTCGCCCGTCAGGACGAGGGTGGGCACCAGGGGCTCGGTGAAGAGCGGGAGAGAGAAGTCGAG
>NZ_JBAMDC010000548.1:0-3456 GCF_036961605.1 Streptomyces sp. KLMMK | reverse complement strand
GTTCGCGGCCCGCGGCGCCGAGGCGGCGGCGGAGGCCGGGGTCGCCCAGGAGCCGGCCCAGGGCGGAGGCGAGGGCTCCGGAGTCGCCCGGCGGGACGGCCAGACAGGTCTCCCCGTCGGGGCCCGCGACCTCCGGTATGGCACCGCCGGTGGTGGCCGCCAGCGGCGTACCCGTGGCCATGGCCTCGGCGGCCGGCAGCGAGAAGCCCTCGTACAGCGACGGCACGCAGGCGACCTGCGCCGAGCGCACGAGGTCGACGAGCTCGGCGTCGGTGATGCCCTTGACGAACTCGACGGCGCCCTCCAGCCCGAAGCGCCGGATCGCGGTGGCGATCGGCCCGTCCTCGGCGCGCTTGCCGACGACCACGAGGTGCGCGTCGGGGTGGCGGCGGCGGACCACGGCCAGCGCCTCGATCAGGTGGATGAGGCCCTTGAGGGGGACGTCCGCGCTGGAGGTGGTGACGATGCGCCCGGGGACCTCGGGCACGGACGGGTCGGGCGAGAACAGGTCGGTGTCGGCGCCGATGGGCACGACGTGCACCCGCTCGGCCCGGACGCCGAGGTGGTCGACGATCTCCTGGCGCGAGGAGCCGGAGACGGTGAGCACGGACGGCAGCCGGCGGGCGACCCGCTTCTGCATCCGGGTGAAGCCGTACCAGCGGCGCACGGAGGCCCGCCGCTTCCAGTCCGCGGCGGCGGCGAGGTCGAGCTGCCGGTCGACGGTGATGGGGTGGTGGACGGTGGTCACCAGCGGAGCGCCGATCGCGGCGGGGCCGCCGAGGAGCCCGTAGCCCAGGGTCTGGTTGTCGTGCACGACGTCGAAGCGGCCGCGCTGCGCGGCGAGATGGCGCCGCGCGCGCAGGCTGAAGGTGAGCGGCTCGGGGAAGCCGCCCGTCCACATGGTGGAGACCTCCAGCGCGTCGATCCAGTCGCGGTACTCGTCGCGGCCGGGCGTGCGGAAGGGGTCCGGCTGGCGGTAGAGGTCGAGGCTCGGGAGCTCGGTGAGGGTCACGCCCTCGTCGAGGACGGGGTACGGCTGGGAGCCGATGACCTCGACGCTGTGCCCGAGGCGGGCGAGTTCGCGGGAGAGGTGGCGGACGTAGACGCCCTGGCCGCCGCAGAACGGGTTGCCCTTGTAGGTGAGCATCGCGATGCGCAGGGGGCGGTCGCCGTCCCCGTCCCGGAGGCCGTCGCTCCGTGCGTCCTGCCCCGTGCGCGCCTCGCGCGCCGCATGTGCGAGAGCTGCCTCAGTGGCCTCAGCGGTCACTCCCCCGGCCTCCTTCTGGCTGCTGTTCCGGCCGGAGCGTAACCGGTCGCGCTAATCTAGAACAAGTTTCAGACTGGGTCGTCCAGAAGCCTCGAATCTACCGGCCGGAAAGGCGGTCGCCAGGACCGGATCGGGTGATTCGCGCCACGACCCGGCCCCTGCCATGCTGTGCCGTCCGGGCCGGACAGACACCCTGGATGGATTGCCACGGAATGGGACATATGACGACGGAACCCAAGTCGCCGACCGCGCGGGCCGTGCCCGCCGGACCCAGCCTCCCCCTGACCGAGCGTCAGGAGGCCCGCCGCCGCCGGATCCTGCAGGCCACCGCGGAGCTCGCGAGCCGCGGCGGCTTCGACGCCGTGCAGATGCGCGAGGTCGCCGAGGCGGCGGGCGTCGCGCTCGGCACGCTCTACCGCTACTTCCCCTCCAAGGTGCACCTGCTGGTCGCCACCATGCAGGACCAGCTGCAGCGGCTGCACGGGACGCTGCGCAAGCGCCCGCCCACGGACGCCGACCCGGCCGCGCGCGTGGCCCAGACCCTGATGCGGGCCTTCCGCGCCATGCAGCGCGAACCGCACCTGGCCGACGCGATGGTGCGCGCCCTCACCTTCGCCGACCGCTCGGTGAGCGCCGAGGTCGACACCGTCTCCCGGCTCACCACGGCAATCATCCTGGACGCCATGGGGCCGGCCGGGCAGCCCTCCCCCGAGCAGCTCTCCGCCGTCCGCGTCATCGAGCACACCTGGCACTCGGCGCTCATCACCTGGCTCTCGGGGCGCGCGTCGATCGCACAGGTGCGGATCGACATCGAGACCGTCTGCCGGCTCATTCGGCTCACTACCCCACAACAGGCCTGACGCGCTACCCCCGGCACCCGATTCACGAGGGGCGCTTTCGAGTGAACTTGGGGCGCACGTGGCGGAATTCATGCGCCCTTGCGCCCCCTCCATGTCCGGTATACGCGCCCGGAGCGGTGGCACACGCCGGTATGAATGAGCGTCGGTGTCCGGTGCAGCACACGCTGCACGGGGGAGCGGGAAGGCGGGGACCGTGATCCGGGTTCTTCTGGTGCATGACACCTATCTGCTGCGAGCGGCGCTGGCGGCTCTCATCGGCAGAGAGCCGGACCTGGAGGTCTCATCGGCGCCATGGCAACGCGCGGTGGCCATGTCGGACTCGCTGCGGCCGCACGTGTGCGTGGTGGACATGGACAGCCCGGAGGCCGGCGGGCCGGGCGGCCTGCGGGAGCTGTCCGGGCACGGTGACGCGCGCGATGACAGGGCGGCCCTGCTCGCCCTGGCCAGTGCGGGACGGCCGGGGCCGCTGCGCCGGGCGTACGAGGAGAAGGCCCTGGGGTACCTGAGCAAAAACGCTTCTCCCGACCGGCTCGTCGAAGGGATACGGCATGTGGCGAACGGCGAGCGGTACATCGACGAGACGCTCGGCTTCGGCTTCCTGGAAGCCGCGGAGATCCCCCTGACCAGACGCGAGCTGAGCGTGCTGTCACTCGCGGCGGAGGGGGCGTCCGTCGGGGAGATCGCCCGCAGCCTGCACCTGTCCAACGGGACCGTGCGCAACTACATGGCCGCCATCACCCGCAAGACCGGGGCGCGGAACCGGGTCGACGCGATCCGTATCTCGCAGGTGGCGGGGTGGGTGTGAGGGGGTGCGGGGCGCGGGGTGCGGGGGTTCCCCGGGCTCCCCGGGCTCCGCGGCGCCCATGAGGTCACGGTAGAGCGGGGACCGCGCCAGCAGCTCGTGGTGCTCCCCGCAGGCCGTATCCGCGCCGTCCATCACCAGGATGCGGCCGGCCCGGCGGGCCGAGGCGGCCCGGTGCGCGATGACGAGGAGGGTGCCGCCCGGGCGGCGCGCGAAGGCCCGCTCCGCGCGGGCCTCCGCGACGGGGTCGAGGTGACAGGTCGCCTCGTCCAGCACGGCCAGGGGGGCCGGCGACAGATACGCCCGGGCCAGGGCGATCTGCTGCCGCTCCCCCGCCGAGAGCTCCGCCGGGGCGAGGGGTGCCGCGAAACCGCCCGCGCGGCGGACGAGTTCCTCCATGCCGAGCGCCTCCGCGGCCGCCCGCAGCTCCTCCTCCGGGACGGGGGCGGCGCGCAGATAGCCCAGGTTGTCGGCGAGCGTCCCCGAGAACACGTACGCCTCCTGCGGGATCAGCACCCGCTGCGCGG
>NZ_JBAMDC010000547.1:0-3490 GCF_036961605.1 Streptomyces sp. KLMMK | reverse complement strand
GGCGCAGGTCCTCGGCGGGCACAGCGCGGGAGTGCTGCTGGTCGCCGCCCGCGCGGGCGGGTACGCCCGTGGTCGCACGCTGCTGTTCGTCCTGCGGCCGGATGTGGTGCGCGGGGTGCGCCGTACGCGGCTGACCGCGCTGGACGAGACGCGTCCGCAGGCGCGGATCGAGCTGCGGGACGCGGAGGCCGATCTCCTCGGCCTCAAGGACGACGAGGTCCCGGCCGCGCTGGCCCGGCTGGGCGGGAGCGTCGCGGCGATGCTGGCCGCGGAGGCCGTCGGCGCGGCGGACCGGGCGCTGGAGCTGACGATCGAACACGTGCGGACACGTGAGCAGTTCGGGCGGCCCATCGGCTCCTTCCAGGCCGTCAAACACCGCCTGGCCGATCTCTACGTGTCCGTGCAGGCGGCGCGCTCGGCGGCGTATTACGCGGCGTGGGCGGCGGGAGGCACGGCGGGGGGTGCGGCGGAGGCAGCGGACGCAGGGGTGGCAGGAGACGCGGAGATGGCAGGAGACGCAAAGGTGGCCGCAGGCGCAGGGGCGGCAGATGACGTAAGGGCAGCAGGAGACGCGGGCATCGCCCTCGCACAGGCGTTGGAAACGCTGCGGGCGGTGACCGCGGAGGCCGTCCAGCTGCACGGGGGCATCGGAGTGACGTGGGAGCACGACGTGCAGCTGTACTTCAAACGGGCTGCTTCGGACGGCCTGCTCTTCGGACCCCCGGAGCGGTTGCGCGCCCGGGCGGCGGAGGCCGCCGGGCTGTTTGCCGGGCGCCCGGAGCGGGAAGCGGTGGCTCCGTGAGCGGCACTGCGGCACGGAGCGGGCAGCGCGGGCACCGCAAGGAGCGTCTGGAGCGCGTGGTGCAGAAGCTTTCCTCGACCCGTACCTTCGCGCGGATCGCGCCGCACTGCGTGCCGGCCCTGGACCGTGCGGTGCACCGGCTGACGGGCGGCAGGACGCTGCTCAGCGCCCGCCTGCTGCCCGGCCTGGTGCTCACGTCGACCGGCGCGCGGACGGGACAGGCGCGGCGTACGCCGCTCGCCTGCATGACGGAGGGGCCGAAGGGGAAGCCGCCGACTGCGTGGGTGCTGGTGGGGAGCAACTTCGGGCGCCCCGGTCACCCTGCCTGGACCGCGAACCTGCTGGCGCACGCGGAGGCGGAGATCAGCTGGAGGGGGCGGGACGTGCCGGTGCGGGCCCGGCTGCTGGGTGGTGCGGAGCGGAAGGCCGCGTGGGAGGCGGTGGTGGCGTTCTGGCCGCCGTACGCGCGGTACCAGGCGCGCGTGGACCGGGAGATCCGGCTGTTCCGGCTGGAGCCGCGTCCGGACGGCGAGGAGTGAGGGAGAGGGACTGAGGGAGAGGGTTGGGGGAGAGGGACTGAGGGCGGAAATCACTGCGGCGGGCCCCCTCCGGGCCCGGCCGGGAGGGGGCCCGCCGCTGCGATGACAGGACGTGCAGACGTGACGAGGTGCCGGAAGCGCTACCTCGTCGGCTTCTTGCCCGTGATGCCCAGGTGCACGAGGAGGGCGAGGTTGGGCTTGAGCTCGGCCTGCTTGACGCCCCAGCTCTGGAAGCCCTTCTGGTGCGAGGCCACCGCGGCGAGCATGGCGACGAGCGACCCGGCGACGGCCGCGGGGTTCACGTCCTTGTCCACCTTGCCCTTGGACTGGAGCTCCTTGACGGAGTCGGTGAGGGAGTTGGTGACGGCGTTGAGGATCTTCATGCGGATCTTGTAGAACCGCTTGTCGCCCTCGGCCGCCCCGAGGTCGACCACCCGCAGGATGGCGTCGTGCTTGCGCCAGAACCCGAGGAAGCCGTCGACGAGCTCTTCGGCGGCCTGCCAGCCGGACTTGCCGACCCAGGAGCGGCCGGCGACCAGCTCGGTCAGGCTCGCGCCCTCCTTGGCCATCTCCTCGGCGATCTCGAGGACCGCGCCCTCGACGTCCGGGAAGTACTGGTAGAAGGTCGCGGGCGAGGTGCCGGCCTTGCGGGCGACGTCGATGACCTTGACGTCTCGGTAGGGAGAGGAGCTGAGCATTTCGCTGAGGCAGTCGAGCAGCTTCTGCCGCGTCGCCTGGCCGCGTCGGCCGGCCACGCGGCCGTCGACGGTGCGTACTTGTCCTGTCATGCCGTCAGCTTACCGAGGGGTGATCGGAGCGCGATTCGGCCGCATGCAAATGGGGGCAGGGGTGTGGAGTGGGGTGTAAGGCCAGCTCAGAGGGGTTGCGGGGGGTCGCGGGAAGATCGCACGGGATTGGCCCGTACCGGTGAATCCTCTTATCAACAGGCTGTGGACAACGCTCTTCGGAGACCCTTCGCACGGTTGTCCACAGGTCCCGCGGAAGACCGCGGTCCCCCGCTAACGTGGCAGTCGTGACACACCCCGCGGGCCATGGCGGAAGCTCCCGGGGGCGGCGGCGGATCGCGGACGGGAAGCGGGGGTAGGAGGCGCGGGGCGAGGCGTTCCGCATGTGGTGGAGAGAGGGTGAAGCGCGACCCGGGTTCGCCACCGCGTCGTTCGCCAGGAAGAATCAGCATGCGTACCCCGGGATAATTCGCGGTGAGACGCTGCACGGGGCTGAAACCCTTCAAGCCCCGACGGGGAGGTGGCAGGTCAGTGGTGGAGCAGCTTACGCAGCACGACCCGAGACGGATCGGCCCGTTCGAGGTGCTCGGCCGACTCGGTGCCGGTGGCATGGGGCTGGTCTATCTCGCCCGCTCGGCGTCCGGCCGGCGGGTGGCGATCAAGACGGTGCGCACGGAGCTCGCCGAGGACCAGCTCTTCCGGGTCCGCTTCACGCGCGAGGTCGAGGCGGCCCGCGCGGTCAGCGGCTTCTACACCGCCGCCGTCGTCGACGCCGACCCGCGCGCCGCCGTGCCCTGGCTCGCCACCGCGTACGTGCCCGCGCCCTCCCTGGAGGAGATCGTCAACGAGTGCGGGCCCCTGCCCGCCCAGGCCGTGCGCTGGCTCGCGGCGGGCATCGCCGAGGCGCTGCAGTCCATCCACGGCGCGGGCCTCGTCCACCGCGACCTGAAGCCCTCCAACGTCCTCGTCGTGGAGGACGGCCCCCGCGTCATCGACTTCGGCATCGCCTCCGGCGTCTCCAACACCCGGCTGACGATGACCAACGTCGCCGTCGGCACCCCCGCCTACATGTCCCCCGAGCAGGCGCGCGACTCCCGCAGCGTCACCGGCTCCAGCGACATCTTCTCCCTCGGCTCCACCCTCGTCTTCGCGGCCACCGGCCACGCCCCCTTCCACGGTGCGAATCCGGTGGAGACGGTCTTCATGCTGCTCCGCGAGGGCCCCGACCTGAGCGGCCTGCCCGACGAGCTGCGGCCCCTCATCGACTCCTGCATGCAGATGGCCGCCGAGCACCGGCCCAGCCCGGCCGACCTGCAGTCCGAGCTGGCCCCGCACCTCTTCGCCTCCGGCGGGGGCGACGACAGCGGCACGGCCTCGGCCTGGCTGCCGGACAACGCCGTCTC
>NZ_JBAMDC010000546.1:0-3495 GCF_036961605.1 Streptomyces sp. KLMMK | reverse complement strand
GGAGGACTCCACGGCCGTGGTGAGCTGGCTGACCGCGGTCCCGCCGGCGGGAACCTCCAGCCGGACCGTCATCGAGTACGAGACGCTTGGCGCCGTTGCCATGGCCGACTTCCTCTGCTTTCCCTTGTTTCGCTGGTGCGCGCACCGCCTGGCCGGCGGGACGCCGACCGAGGGAGCGCAAGTAACGATCGTCCCACCTACCGACCGGTAGGCGGTAACCAGGGATGAATTTCGGAAATAAAGTTCCGTAACACAAGAGATGATCGGCGGCGCCGCGGGGCCGTTTCCGGCCCGGAAACGCCGTCGGGCGCCCCTCCGGAGAAGGGCGCCCGACGGGACGCTGATGACACCGACCCGCCATGCTCGCCTCGCGGCAAGTGGTCGCTCGAAGCGACTAAGGTTGGGCCCGGGGGCTTGGATCGAGCCGGTGCCACACCCAGGCTAACAAACCGCCCCGGGAAGTCATTCCGCCAGGGGAAGTTCGCCCCCGGGAGCGTCATTCCACCGCCCGGCCGGCGGAGCCGCGGCGGCCCTCCCGGTACCGCAGCCCCTCGTACCGCAGCCGCCCCGCGGGTCCGCGGGACCCGCGGACCGACACGCGTACCGCGCGGCCCCCGTGCCGCGCGGCCTCAGTCGCGCAGCAGGTCCGGCACCCCGTCCGCGTCCGGGTCGTCGCGCTCGCCGGAGAGGACCGTCAGCCGCTGGGTGGCGCGGGTCAGCGCCACGTACAGCACCCGCAGGCCCGCCGGGGACTCGTCCGCGATGTCGGCCGGCGAGACGACGACCGTCGCGTCGTACTCCAGCCCCTTGGCCTCCAGGCTGCCCAGCACCACCACCCGGTCGCCGAGCCCGGCCAGCCAGCCGCGGGCCTCCGCGCGCCGCGCCATCGGCACGACCACGCCCACCGTGCCCTCGACGTCCGCCAGCAGGTGCTCCGCCTCGGCCCGGACGGCCGGGGCGAGGGAGGCGCCCGCGACGGCGAAGCGCGGCACGACGCCCGTGGAGCGGACGGCCGCCGGGGACTCCATGCCCGGCATCGCCAGCGCCAGCACCTTGGCCGCGAGCCCGGCGATCTCCGCGGGGTTGCGGTAGTTCACGGTGAGCCGGAAGCGGGTGCGACGGCGGGCGCCGAGCGCCTCGTCGCGGGCGGCGGCGGCCTCGTCCGGGTCGGACCAGGAGGACTGGGCCGGGTCGCCGACGATCGTCCAGGTGGCGGTGCGGCCCCTGCGGCCGACCATGCGCCACTGCATGGGCGTCAGGTCCTGCGCCTCGTCCACGATGACGTGCGCGTAGTCGCGGCGCTCCTCGGCCAGGCGCTCGGCGCGCTCGCGGCGCGACTCCGAGCGCTGCGGCATCAGCTCCTCCAGCCCGGTGAGCTGGTCGAGCGGGTCGTACTCGCGCGGCTTCCTCGGGCGGGCCGGGGCGCCGAGGAGCGTCTCCAGCTCGTCCAGCAGGGCCACGTCGTGCACGGACAGCGGGCCGCGCCCGGCAGGGTCCAGACGGCGCAGCGAGCGGGCCAGCAGCCGGGTCTCGCGCGGGTTGAGCACCCGGCGGGCGGAGCGGGCGAGGCGCTTCTCGTCGGCCATGCCCGCCAGCACCTGACGCGGCGTCAACTCCGGCCACCAGGCGTCGAGGAAGACCAGGAAGTCGTCCTCGGTGGTGATGTCCTCGTCGAAGGCGGAACGGGCCTCGGCGGCGAGCTCCGGGTCGGTGTAGCGCTTGGGTCCGCCGGCCCTGGACCACAGGGCGTCGAGGATCAGCCTGCGGGCGCGCGGGCGCAGCAGGTTGACCGGTGCGGTGCCGCCGAGGGCGGTGTTGCGGATGCGCTTGAGGTCCTCGGCGCCGAGCTCGATGCGCGCGCCGAAGGCGACGACGCGCAGCCGGTCGGGCGGGCCGGCCGGGCCGGCGGTCTCCAGCGCGCCGCGGACCGCCTTGCGCAGCACCTTGAGCATGCGCGAGGAGCCCTTGACGCGGGCCACGGCCGGCTCGTCGTACGTGTCGGCCTCGGCGCCGTCGACCAGCGAGCCGACGGCCCGGATGGCGACCTGCCCCTCCTCGCCGAGGGAGGGCAGCACGCCTTCGGTGTAGGAGACGAGCAGCGGGGTCGGGGAGACGACCAGGATGCCGCCCGCGTAGCGGCGGCGGTCCTGGTAGAGCAGGTAGGCGGCGCGGTGCAGGGCCACCGCGGTCTTGCCCGTGCCGGGTCCGCCCTCGACCTCGGTCACCGACGCGGCGGGCGCGCGGATGACCATGTCCTGCTCGGCCTGGATGGAGGAGACGATGTCGCGCATCGTGTGGCTGCGGGCCTGGCCGAGCGCGGCCATCAGCGCGCCGTCGCCGACGACCGGCAGGCAGTCCCCGCCGAGGGTGGCGGTCAGCTCCGGGCGCAGCAGGTCGTCCTCGACGCCCAGGACGCGGCGGCCCTTGGAACGGATGACGCGGCGGCGGACGACGCGGCCGGGCGCGACGGGCGTGGCGCGGTAGAAGGGCGCGGCCGCGGGCGCCCGCCAGTCGATGACCAGCGGGGCGTAGTCGGCGTCGAGGACGCCGATGCGGCCGATGTGCAGGGTCTCGGCAATCTCGGCCCGGTCGTCGCGGACGGCGTCGTCGGCGGGCTCGACGGAGGTGTAGGCGCCGTCGGGGCCCTTCTTGCCGTCCTTGCCGAGCAGCAGGTCGATGCGGCCGAAGAGGAAGTCCTCGAATTCGTTGTTGAGCCGGTTGAGGTGCACCCCGGCGCGGAAGACCTGGGCGTCCCGCTCGGCGAGCGCGCCGGGCGTGCCGACCTGCCCGCGCTTGGCGGCGTCGTCCATGAGGAACTCGGCCTCGTGGATCTTCTCCTCCAGACGCCGGTAGACCCGGTCCAGATGCTGTTGTTCGGTACCGATCTCGCGGTCGCGGACCCCGTCGGGCTCACTCTGCGGTCCGGTCGCCACCTGCGCGTGCGTGGCGTTCTGCGCGGCCACCCAAGCCCCCTTCTGCTGTGCCTAGGGCAGCCGTCAACCGTACGCGAACAGGGGTACTGAGCGCACCTGTCGGTACATGACTGTTTTCATCGGGGTTGGAGGGTTTTTGGTCACACCTTGACGGTCGCGAGCAGTTTGCCGTCGAGTGTCCGCACCTCGAACCGGGAGATATCGCTCCGGTTCAGTGCGGCGCCGCCGTGGGTGTACAGCGGCTCCTTGCTCCATTTATCGCCCTTGTCGTTCCCGTCCAGGCCGTAGCCGCCCGGCGGGACCGCCCACGTCGTCACCGTCTGCCGCTCCCCGTCCTTGCCCACGGCGACGAGGTCGCAGGTCAGCGGGCCTCTGACGTGGGCCAGCCGGAGGGCCACATGGGTCCCCCACGCCTTCGGCTGCAGCGAGACCGTCGCATCGACCTTCGTGGCCGGGTCGACCGCGCCGATCTTCTCGCCGTCCTCGTACATCTGCTTGGCCGCGCTCACGCCGCTGTGGTCCGGGGCCTCCCCGGAGAAGACCGCGGCGCCCACCAGCGGGC
>NZ_JBAMDC010000545.1:0-3528 GCF_036961605.1 Streptomyces sp. KLMMK | reverse complement strand
TCGGCGGCCAGCAGCTCGCCGATCCGGGCGGCCGTCTCCATGGCCTGCGCGAGCCGCGGATCGGCGTGGGGGACGCTCAGGTCGAGGCCGGCCAGGTGCTCGTCGTCCAGCAGCCACACGTAGCCGTGCACCACGCCGCGGTGGCGCACCGGCAGGCAGATGCGGCCCTTGAAGACCCCCGCCGCCGGGTCCGGCGGGATCCGCAGCGGCGCCTGGGCCCGCGCGATGCCGAACGCCTCGAACCACGCCCGGACGGCAGCGGTGGACCGCCGCTGCAGGATCGAGCGGGTCCGCACCGGGTCCATCATCACGTCGAGGTCGTCCTCGCCGCCGTGGGCGCCGAACGCGATCAGTACGAAGTCGCGGTCCTCGAGCGTCGCGGGGGCGCCGAGCGCCGCCGATATCTCGTCGACGAGGTGCTGGTAGTCGCCGCGCATGGCCCCGCCACGCTCCTTCCCCCGATTCGTGCGGGCTGCCCGGCCGCCGCCGGCGGGTCCTTTTGGCCCGGAATCAACCCAAGGTTCTATGTACAGGTCACCATTGTCATACATCTGTCTGAGATCCGGGCCACGGATGCGTGACAGCTGTCGATGGTCCAGGATCGGGGTGATCTCTAGTTTTCACGATGAGTTCCTTATGCCGTCCCCCCAGGTGGGGACGGCCGTCATCGTGGAGGTGCCCGTGCTGGGTCCCGTGATCCTCGCTGCGTCGCGCAGCGACAAGATGCGCCGTTTCGTGTCGGCTGCCCCGGGCACCAAGCAGGTCGTCGACCGCTTCATCGCGGGCGAGACCGTCGACCAGGTCATCCCGATCGTCAAGGACGCCGCGGCCAAGGGCCTCGAGGTCACCCTGGACGTCGTCGGCGAGGACATCACCACCGTCGAGCAGTCCCACGCCGCCCGCGACGCCTACCTGCAGCTGATCGGCCGGCTCGAGGAGCTCGGCCTGGGCACCCGGGCCGAGATGTCGGTCAAGCTCTCCATGTTCGGCCAGGCGCTGGAGGGCGGCCACGAGCTCGCCCTCGCCAACGTCCGCCCCGTCGTCGAGGCCGCCGCGGCCATCGGCACCACGGTTACGCTGGACGCGGAGGACCACACGACCCTCGACTCGATGTTCGCCATCCACGAGGAGCTGCGGAAGGACTTTCCGCAGACCGGCTGCGTCATCCAGGCGTACCTCTTCCGCACCGAGGACGACGCCCGCCGCCTGGCCGCCGCCGGCAGCCGTGTGCGTATCGTGAAGGGCGCGTACAAGGAGCCCGCCTCCGTCGCGTACCAGGACAAGGCGGAGATCGACAAGGCGTTCGTCCGGATCATCAAGATCCTCATGGCGGGCGAGGGTTATCCGATGATCGGGTCGCACGACCCGCGTCTGATCGCCATCACACAGGAGCTGGCCCGGCAGGCGGGCCGCAAGCTGGACGAGTACGAGTTCCAGATGCTGTACGGAATCCGCAGCGAGGAGCACGTCCGCCTGGCCGCCGAGGGCCACCGGATGCGCGTCTACACGGCGTACGGCACCGACTGGTACGGCTACTTCATGCGCCGGCTCGCCGAGAAGCCCGCGAACCTGCTGTTCTTCGCCCGGTCCATCCTCACCAAGGGCTGACCCCCGACATCCCCCCGCAGAGCCCCGAAGGAGAAACGGAACCCATGGACGCTGTGACCCAGGTCCCCGCCCCGGTCAACGAGCCGGTCCACGGCTACGCCCCCGGCAGCCCCGAGCGCGCCCGCCTCGAGGCCAAGCTCAAGGAGCTGGCGGCCAACCCGATCGACCTGCCGATGACCATCGGCGGCGAGAAGCGCATGGGCGGCGGCGAGCCGTTCAAGGTCGTCCAGCCGCACAACCACGCCGCCGTCCTCGGCACCTTCCACCACGCCACGCAGGCCGACGCCCAGGACGCGATCGACGCCGCCCTCGCCGCCGCCCCGGCCTGGCGCGCGATGTCCTTCGACGACCGCGCCGCGATCATCCTGCGCGCCGCCGAGCTGCTGTCCGGCCCCTGGCGCGAGACGCTGGCCGCCTCCACCATGCTGGGCCAGTCCAAGACCGCCCAGCAGGCCGAGATCGACACCCCCTGCGAGCTCGTCGACTTCTGGCGCTTCAACGTGCACTTCGCGCGCCAGATCCTCGCCGAGCAGCCGGTCGCCAACTCCACCGGCGTGTGGAACCGCAGCGACCACCGGCCGCTGGAGGGCTTCGTCTACGCGATCACGCCCTTCAACTTCACCGCCATCGCCGGCAACCTGCCGACCGCCCCGGCCCTCATGGGCAACGTGGTCGTCTGGAAGCCGTCCCCCACCCAGACCCACTCCGCCGTGCTGCTGATGCAGCTCCTGGAGGAGGCGGGCCTGCCCAAGGGCGTCATCAACCTGGTGACCGGCGACGGCATCGCCGTCTCCGAGGTGGCCCTGAACCACCCCGAGCTGGCCGGCATCCACTTCACCGGCTCGACCAAGACCTTCCAGCACCTGTGGAAGACGGTCGGCAACAACATCGAGAAGTACAAGTCCTACCCGCGCCTGGTCGGCGAGACCGGCGGCAAGGACTTCGTCGTCGCCCACCCGAGCGCCGACCGCGCGGTCCTGAAGACCGCCCTGACCCGCGGCTCCTTCGAGTTCCAGGGCCAGAAGTGCTCGGCCTCCTCCCGCGCCTACGTCCCCCGCTCCATCTGGGAGGACGGCTTCAAGGAGGAGTTCGCGGCCGAGGTCGACGGCATCACCATGGGTGACGTCACCGACCTGTCGAACTTCATCGGCGCCGTCATCGACGACCGCGCCTTCGCCAAGAACAAGGCCGCGATCGACCGCGCCAAGGCCGACCCGGCCTGCACGATCGTCGCCGGCGGCACCTACGACGACTCGGTGGGCTACTTCGTCCGCCCGACCGTCATCGAGTGCACCGACCCGGAGAACGAGGTCTTCACGACCGAGTACTTCGGCCCGGTCCTCGCCGTCCACGTCTACGAGGACGCCGACTTCGACGCGATGCTCGCCCAGATGGAGTCCGTCTCGGCGTACGCGCTGACCGGCGCCGTCATTGCGAACGACCGCGCCGCGGCCGCCGACGCCATGGCCAAGCTGCGCTTCGCCGCCGGCAACTTCTACATCAACGACAAGTCGACCGGTGCCGTGGTCGGCCAGCAGCCGTTCGGCGGCGGCCGCGCCTCCGGCACCAACGACAAGGCCGGCGCCGCGTCCAACCTGACGCGCTGGGTCTCGACCCGCTCCATCAAGGAGACCCTGGTCGCGCCGACCGACTACCGCTACCCGCACATGGGCTGACCCGCCCGGTGACAGACCACCGCCCTGCCCGGCTTCTGCCGGGCAGGGCGGTGGCATTTCAGCCCGTCCGGCGTTCGAGGACGAGCGCGTTCAGCGCGATACGGGGGTCCGGGGCTTGCCTCTGGTTACGGGAAGGGGCGGGGTGGGGAAGGACTAACCCCACCCGGCGACGATCAGCGACAGCCCGGCCGCGAAACCGCACCCCAGCAGCACCAGATACACGGCATAGAACCGCCGCAGGCGG
>NZ_JBAMDC010000544.1:0-3534 GCF_036961605.1 Streptomyces sp. KLMMK | reverse complement strand
CCGACCGGCTGCCCGCCCCGCCCCGGCGCGGCCACGGCTTCCTCGTCCAGCTCTACTCCCTGCTCTCCGCCCGCTCCTGGGGCATGGGCGACCTCGGCGACCTGGCCGCGCTCGCCGACTGGTCCGGCCGCACCTTCGGCACGGACTTCGTCCAGGTCAACCCCCTGCACGCGGCCGTGCCCGGCGCGGGCGGCGCCCCCACCGACCCCTCGCCCTACCGGCCCTCCTCCCGCCGCTTCCCCGACCCCGTCCACCTGCGCGTCGAGGACGTGCCCGAGTTCGGGATGCTCACCGGCGAGCGGCGCGAGCGCGCCGCCCGGCTCCTCGCCCGGGCCGCCGCCCTGCGCGACGCCGTGCTCCACAAGGGCGAGCTCATCGACCGCGACGCGGTCTGGGAGCTCAAGCGGCGCGCCCTGGAGCTCGTCCGCGCCGTACCGCCCGCCCCCGCCCGCCTCGCCGCCTACGAGGCCTTCCGCGCCGAGCAGGGCCGCGCCCTGGAGGACCACAGCACCTGGTGCGCGCTCGCCGAAGTACACGGGCCGGACTGGCGCGCGTGGCCCGGCGGGCTCCGCGACCCCCGTTCGGCGGACACCGCCCGCGCCCGCGCCGCCCTGGCCGACCGCATCGACTTCCACAGCCGGCTCGCCTGGCTCACCGACGAGCAGCTCGCGGCCGCCCAGCGCACCGCCAGGGCGGCCGGCATGCGCATCGGCCTCGTCCACGACCTCGCCGTCGGCGTGCACCCCTCGGGCGCGGACACCTGGGCGCAGCAGGACGCCTTCGCCGCCGGCATGTCCGTCGGAGCGCCCCCCGACGCCTTCAGCCCCCGCGGCCAGGACTGGGGCCTGCCGCCCTGGCGCCCCGACGCCCTGGAGGCCTGCGGCTACCGCCCCTACCGCGAGCTGCTGCGCGGCCTGCTGCGGCACGCGGGCGGCCTGCGCATCGACCACGTGATGGGCCTGTTCCGCCTGTGGTGGGTGCCGCAGGGCGCGGAGCCCACCCGGGGCACGTACGTCCGCTACGACCCCGAGGCCATGCTCGGCGTCCTCGCCCTGGAGGCCCACCGGGCCGGGGCCGCGGTCGTGGGGGAGGACCTGGGCACCGTCGAGCCGGGGGTCCGCGAGGCGCTGGCCGAGCGCGGCGTGCTCGGCACGTCGGTGCTGTGGTTCGAGCGGGACTACGGCGAGGAGCGGGAGCCCGCGCCCGCGCCGCCGCTGCGGCCCGGGCAGTGGCGCGCCGGCTGCCTGGCCACCGCCACCACCCACGACCTGCCCAGCACCGCCGCCCGGCTCACCGGCGACCACGTCGCCCTGCGCCACCGGCTGGGGCTGCTCACCCGCCCGCTGGAGGAGGAGCGGCAGGAGGACGCGCGGGAGGTGGGCGAGTGGCTGGAGCTCTTCCGGCGGCTGGGCCTGCTGCCCGAGGGGCCCTGCGACGAGGAGACGGCCGTCCTGGCCGTCCACCGCTACCTGCTGCGCACCCCCGCCCGCCTGATCGGCGTCTGGCTGCCGGACGCCGTCGGGGACCGCCGCCCGCAGAACCTCCCCGGCACCTGGGACCAGTACCCGAACTGGCGGCTGCCGGTCGCCGGCCCCGACGGGCGCCCGCTGTCCCTGGAGGAGCTCGCGGCCTCGCCCCGGCTGCGGGCCCTGATGGCGGAGGTGGGAGCGGCGGCCGGGCCGTAGCCCCACCCCCGGGCGCGCGGGTCTCTTATGCTCCCGATATCTTGAGGCCGTGAGCACTAAGAACAAGAACGCCGTGCGAGCCGGTGCCATCTCGGCCGGCACGCTGCTGATGCTGCTGATGTCGTCCCCCGCGTTCGCGCTCACCCGCGATGACGGTGACGACCCGGGTCCGGGCCTGAGCATGATCAATACGCTCGGCCTCTACGTCGTCGCGCCGATCGTCCTCTTCCTGGTGATCGCCGGCCTCACGATGGTCGCCGCCAGGCACTCGGACAACCCGCACACCGTCGACACCCACCACCCGCGCACGCGCTAGCCTGCTCGATCTTCTTCAGCCCGGTGCCCCCGGTCCTTCTGGACCGGGGGCACCGGGCTTTTTGCGTGCGCTCTCCCGCGCGGTCCCGGCATGCGTCCCCGCGTGTGTCCCCGGCCTCATTCCGGAGCGGCTGGTTTCGCTTTACGGGCCGTTTAACCTACGGTGTCGTAACCTACGGAACCGTAAGTGTGATCATCCCCCCTGGAGCTGTCCGTGACCATCGCCCCCCTCCGCCACCACGCCCGGGCCGTGTGGAGCGACAGCCGCCTGCTGTACGCCCTCGAAGAGGTCGTCGAGGCCGAGCTCAACCGGCACCTGAAGGTCGCCAAGGAGTGGATGCCGCACGAGTACGTGCCCTGGAGCGACGGCCGTGACTTCGACGGCGTCATGGGCGGCGAGGCCTGGGCCCCCGAGCAGTCCAAGGTCACCGACATCGGGCGCACCGCCCTCGTGGTCAACCTCCTCACCGAGGACAACCTCCCCAGCTACCACCACGAGATCGCCCAGCTCTTCGGCCGCGACGGCGCCTGGGGCACGTGGGTGCACCGCTGGACGGCGGAGGAGGGCCGGCACGGCATCGTCATGCGGGACTACCTGCTGACCTCGCGGGCCGTCGACCCCGTCGCCCTGGAGCGGTTCCGGATGGCGCACATGAGCGAGGGCTTCGAGTCCGACAACCGGCACAGCATGCTGCACTCGGTGGCCTACGTCGCCTTCCAGGAGCTCGCCACCCGCATCTCCCACCGCAACACCGGCCGCCACTCCGGCGACCCCGTCTGCGACCGGATGCTCGCCCGCATCGCCACGGACGAGAACCTCCACATGGTCTTCTACCGCAACCTGCTCGGGAAGGCGTTCGAGCTCGCGCCGGACCAGACGATGGGGGCGGTCCGCGACGTCGTCGTGAACTTCCGGATGCCCGGCCACGGCATCCCCGGCTTCGAGCGCGCCGCGGCGCAGATGGCGATCGGCGGGATCTACAACCTGCGCATCCACCACGACGACGTCCTCGAGCCGGTCCTGCGCTTCCTGAAGGTCCTGGAGATCACCGGCCTGGGCCCGGAGGGCCTGCGCGCCCAGGAGGAACTGGGCCTGTTCATGAACGGCCTCGACGACCAGGCCACGAAGTTCGACGAGCGCCGCGCCGCGCTGCTGGCGCGGCGCGCCGCGAGGGCGGAGCAGGCCTGAGGCCTGCGATCCCCTTCCGCCGCGACGGCGAGCAGCGCCGTGGCGGTGACCGGCGGTGCCGGACCCGGTTGAGCCCGGTCCGGCGCCGCCGGTCTGCGTCGTTGTGGCTGATCGCCGCCGCGGCGGATTCCGTGAGGCCGGGCCTCACGACCCGGGAGTGCGGGCCGCAGGGCTTGCAGGCTCCGGCGTCTCCTCCCGCCGCGACGGCGAGAGACCACCGTGGCGCAGCCCGGCGGTGCCGGACGGGGCGCGGCCGGGCTCGGCGCCGCCGGTCCACACCGATGCGGCTGATCGCCGCCGTGGCGGATTCCGTGAGGCGGGCCTCGCCGCCGAGAGCGTGCCGGC
>NZ_JBAMDC010000543.1:0-3581 GCF_036961605.1 Streptomyces sp. KLMMK | reverse complement strand
GCCGCCGTGGCCGGCTTGATGAGGTAGCCGACGCCGCGCCGCGTGTGGATCATCGGCGGGCGCCCGGCGTCGATCTTCCGCCGCAGGTAGGAGATGTAGAGCTCCACGACGTTGGCCTGGCCGCCGAAGTCGTAGGACCAGACCCGGTCGAGGATCTGCGGCTTGCTCAGCACGCGCCGCGGGTTGCGCATGAGGAAGCGCAGCAGTTCGAACTCGGTGGCGGTGAGGTGGATGTCCGTGCCGCCGCGGGAGACCTCGTGGCTGTCCTCGTCGAGGACCAGGTCGCCCACGGTGAGGACGGAGCCGGGGCGCGGCGCGACGGCGCGGGCCCGGCGCAGCAGCCCGCGCAGCCGGGCGACGACCTCCTCCAGGCTGAAGGGCTTGGTGACGTAGTCGTCGCCGCCGGCGGTGAGGCCGGCGATGCGGTCCTCGACGGCGTCCTTGGCGGTGAGGAAGAGCACCGGCACCTCGGCGCGTTCGCGGCGCAGCCGCCCCAGCACGGTCAGCCCGTCCATGTCGGGCAGCATCACGTCGAGGACGACGGCGTCCGGCCGGAAGTCCCGCGCGACGCGCACGGCCTCGGCGCCGCCGGACGCGGTGCGCACGTCCCAGCCCTCGTAGCGCAGGGCGAGCCGGAGCAGCTCGGCCAGCGGGTCCTCGTCGTCCACGACGAGGACCCTGATGGGGCCGCCGTCGTCCCGCAGGAGGGGGGCGGGGGCCGCAGGGGCTGCTGGGGTGAGGGAGGGGTCGGCCGTCATGGGACGAGGGTGCGAGCGGCGCGTGAGAGGCGTCTTTTGGCTCTCTGTGATTCTCCTGAGAATCGCGCGCGCTTCCGCCCCGAACGGGACGGAAGGGCTCCGGATACGCCGAAGGCCCGGTACCTGAGGTACCGGGCCTTCGGTCTTAGTAGCGGGGACAGGATTTGAACCTGCGACCTCTGGGTTATGAGCCCAGCGAGCTACCGAGCTGCTCCACCCCGCGACGAACGGGAGAAATACTCCCGTCAGTGCGCTCGGCAGGATTCGAACCTGCAACCTCTTGATCCGTAGTCAAGTGCTCTATCCGTTAAGCTACGAGCGCTCGGCTTCCCAGCGTTTTCTTGCCGGTCGGCGTTGCGTGGACAACATTACATGAACTCCGCCGCCACGCGAAATCCATTCCCCGCACCCGCTCCGGCCTGCGAAAACGTCCTCGTGGAGCGCTTCCGGAACGGCCCCGGAGCGGCCCCGGCGGCCCCCTGCGGACAAGATCGCCCGGCAGCGCCGCCCGGCGACCCCGACGCCATCGCCCGGCAGCACTCGGCACACACACCCCGGCAACGCGAAAGCCCCGGCCGTCTCAAGGACGACCGGGGCTTCCGGTTACTGCGGAGGCGGAGGGATTTGAACCCTCGATGGGATTTAAGTCCCAAACCGCATTAGCAGTGCGGCGCCATAGACCGGACTAGGCGACGCCTCCAGCCCACCCACGCAGGCGCGAGTGGTGCGATGCAGATGATGGCACAACCTGGCGGCCGCTCACCAATCGCACCCCTACGGTACCGGGCTTTCACCGGGCGGGGCAAAGACGTTTTCCGGAGCGCAACGCGTTGCCGCCCGGCGCGTTAGACGGGTGAAGGGATCGGCCGGGCCCTGCGCGCCCCCCGTTTCCGCCTCGCCCGCCCCTCCGGACCCTGGAGTCCCGCATGCTGCTCCGCCGCCTCGCCCTCGCCGCCGCCGCGCTCGCTCCGGCGGCGCTGCTCTCCCTCCCGTCCGCCTCGGCCGCCGGGCTCCCCATGCCCCCGGCCAACCCCGAGAGCAACGACCACCTCACGGTGACCGTCAGCGACACCGGGAAGTTCGGCACCGGCGTCGCGGGCGTACGGAGCTACGACCTGTACTGCCACCCGTCCGGAGGCACGCACCCGCGTGTCAGAGAGGCGTGCGGCCAGATCGACGGGCAGACGACCTGGGGCAAGGATCCGTTCGCCCCCGTTCCCAAGGACTCGGTGTGCACGATGATCTACGGCGGACCGCAGCGCGCCACGGTCACCGGCCGCTGGGCCGGCCGCCCCGTGAAGGCCGAGTTCACGCGGAAGAACGGGTGCGAGATCGACCGCTGGGACCGTTTCTCCAGCCTGCTCGGCACGCCCGCGGGTACCCCCCACGTCCACCACAAGGGCTGACACGTAAGACATGTCGGGCCTGCGGCAGGACGCCCCACGGCGCCCGTCCGGCGCGCCTCGCCGCACGCCTCGTCCGCCGCCGCGCCCGCCCCGGCAGCCCGTAGACTGCGCTCCAGTGACACGCCACGGCGCGGCGGAACGCCCGCCCGGCAGGGTCGGCAAGGTGCGGTAACCAGGGAGGAAGCGTCGTCGTGAGCAGCAGGCCATCCCGAGGCGCTGCTCGCCTCGCAGCCATACTCGACGCCCTCCCCGACGCCCTGTTGCTCGTCAATTGCAACGGCACGGTCGTCAACGCCAACCACATAGCTCTCGAAACCTTCGAGGTTCCCGGCACGGGGCTCGTCGGGCGCGGGCTGCTCTCCCTGCTGCCCGACTTCGACTCGCGCCGCATCCCCGGCTCCATGCGCCTGCCCGACAGCGACGACGGCCGCACCAAGCCGACGCGCATGATCGCCCGGCGCACGGACGGTTCGGAGTTCCCCGTCGAGGTGACGAGTGCGAACCTGGAGGACGGCCGCACCCCGTACGCCGACCACCAGCCCTACACGGGGGACGAGCTGCTCATGCTCGTCGTCCGCGACCTGACCGGCACGCTCGACACCGAGGCCGAACTGGCCCGGCAGCAGCGGCAGACCGAGATGATCCTGCGGGCCGCCGCGGAGGGCGTCGTCGGCGTCGACACCGCCGGCAAGGTCGTGCTGGTCAACCCGTCCGCCGCGCAGATCCTCGGCTACCGCGCCAGCGACCTCGGCGGCCGCGAGCTCCACCCGCTGATCCACCACTCCCGGCCGGACGGCACGCCGTTCCCGTACGAGGAGTCCCCGATCGCCGACACGCTGCGCTCCGGGCGCAAGCACCGGGTGCGCGGGCAGGCGCTGTGGGCCAAGGACGGCCGGGCGGTTCCCGTCGACCTCACCACGGCGCCCGTGCGCGACGGCGACCAGCTCGTCGGCGCGGTGATGACCTTCACCGACCGCCGGGCGTACGACGCGCTCGCCGCGCGCCACGCCCAGCTGCAGGCCGTCCTGCAGGAGTCCCTGCGCGGCCCGCTGGAGCAACTGCGCGCCGAGCTCGGCACCCTGGCCGCCGACCCGGCCGGCCAGCTGTGGCCCGAGGCCAACCAGATCCTGCACCACCTGTCCGCCGGATACGCCCGGATGACGACCCTTATCGACAATGTCCTCGCATATCAGGACCTGGACTCCGGCGAGGCCAAGCTGGAGCGGGAGACCGTTCCGCTCGACGAGGTCGTGGCCGCGGGCGTCGACGGGGCGGTCGAGCTGATCGGCCCCGGGCGGGCGCAGTTCGCCGTGCACGCGCCCGCCATCGAGGCCGAGGTCGACCCCGGGCGGTTCGCCCAGGCGCTGGCGCACCTGATCGCGGACGTCGCGGGCGTCGACGCCACGGGCAACGCGCC
>NZ_JBAMDC010000542.1:0-3587 GCF_036961605.1 Streptomyces sp. KLMMK | reverse complement strand
TCCACCCGCAGCACCTCGTGCGCCTGCAGGAGGCCCGCCGCCAGGGGCGTGCGCCCGCCGGTCGGCAGCTTCTCCAGCCGCGCCGCGCCCGTGTCCACCGAGGACGTCGGCGGCAGCGCCACGTCCGCGCCGGCGCCCCGGAACGTCACCATGCCGATCTTGTCCCGGCGCTGGTACGCGTCCAGCAGCAGGGACAGCACCGCGCCCTTGACGGCGCTCATCCGCTTGCGGGCGGCCATGGAGCCGGAGGCGTCCACGACGAACAGCACGAGGTTGCCCTCGCGGCCCTCGCGCACCGCCTCCCGCAGGTCGTCGCGGCGGACGACGAGCCCCGCGCCGCTGCGCCCGCGCGCCCGCTGGTGCGGGGCGGCGGCCTGCACCGTGGCGGCCAGGTGGAGCTTGGACAGGGCGCCGCGGGGGCGGCGGGCCCCGGTCGTGCGGCCGTGTGCCGTCCGGGCCCGCGAACGGCGGCCGTCGGCGCCCTCCCCGAGCCCGGGGACGTCGAACTTGCGGATGCGGAAGGGGTCGGCCGCGGCGACGGCCGGGGCCTCGGGGGCCTCCCCGCGGGCGGGGGCGCCCTCGGGGGCGTCCGGACTCTCCGGGGAGGCGGGCTCGGGGCCGGCCGACTCCGGCTCCTGGCGCTGCTGCGGTACGTCGGGGGTGCCGTCGGGGCCCGTGCCGTCCTGCGGGGGCTGCCCGCCGCCATTGGGACCGCCGTCCGGGCCGTCGTCGTCGGGGCCCTCGGGCTCCGGCTCCGGCTCGGGCTCCGGCTCGTCGTCCTCGAACCGGCCGAGGATCTCGTCGAGCTTGTCCTCGTCCAGGCCGGGCGCGTCGAAGGGGTTGCGCCGGCGCCGGTGCGGCAGCGACAGCAGCGCCGCCTGCCGTACGTCCGCGGTCGACACGTCCGTGCGGCCCGCCCACGCGGCGAGGGCGGTCGCGGTGCGCGCGGTCACGATGTCCGCGCGCATGCCGTCCACCTCGAAGCCCGCGCACACGGCGGCGATGCGGCGCAGCGCGCCGTCGCCCAGGCGTACGGACGGCAGCATCGCGCGGGCGGCGGCGATCCGCTCCCGCAGCGTCTCCTCCTCGGCGGCCCACTTCGCGGCGAACGCGGCCGGGTCCTCGTCGTAGGCGAGGCGGCGGCGCACGACCTCGACGCGCTCGTCGGGCTCGCGCGAGGCCGCGACCTCGACGGTCAGGCCGAAGCGGTCCAGGAGCTGCGGGCGCAGCTCGCCCTCCTCGGGGTTCATGGTGCCGACGAGGAGGAAGCGGGACGCGTGGCGCACGGAGACGCCTTCGCGTTCGACGTAGGAGGCGCCGGTGGCGGCGGCGTCGAGGAGGGCGTCGACCAGATGGTCGCCCAGGAGGTTGACCTCGTCGACGTACAGCACCCCCCGGTGCGCGTCGGCCAGCAGACCGGGCTCGAACGCCTTCACGCCCTCGCCCAGCGCCCGCTCGATGTCGAGCGCGCCGACGAGCCGGTCCTCGGAGGCGCCGACGGGCAGTTCGACCATGCGGGCGGGACGGGCGGCGTGCGCCGCCCCGTCCTCGTGCGGGCCGTCCGGGCAGCGGGCGTCGGGGGATGCCGGGTCGCACGAGAACCGGCATCCGGCGACGGCGTCGATCCACGGCAGCAGCGTGGACAGGGCGCGGACGGTCGTCGTCTTCGCCGTGCCCTTCTCACCCCGTACGAGCACCCCGCCGATGGACGGCGAGACGGCGTTGAGGAGCAGGCCCAGCCGCATGTCGTCCATGCCGACGACCGCGGTGAACGGGTAGGTGGCCGAGGCCGTCAACGGGTACCCCCTGTGTTGTCGTTCCGCGCGAGCGGAGCCGGTGCACCCGGCGGTATGAACGGAACCCCCGGGGGGACCCCGTCCTCGATCAGCCGCAGCAGCGCGTCCGTGTCCGCGTGTTCCTCGATCAGATCGCCCAGCCGGTCCAGCTGTTCCTCCCGCAGCGCCGCGAAGCTCGTGTCCGGTGCCGGGACGAACGCCCGGCCCGCGGCCTCCGCGACGCGCCGCAGGAAGGCCCGCCGGAAGCCGTCGCTCTCCAGTGAACCGTGCCAGTGCGTGCCCCACACGGCGCCCACCCGGCAGCCGTCGAGGAACGGCTCGTCCCCGCCGCGGACGTCGGCCACGCCGTGGTGGATCTCGTAGCCCTCGACGGGCTCGCCCAGGGCCGTGCCGACCGGCCGCGCCAGGGTCTTCTCCACCGCGAACCGCACCCGTACGGGCAGCAGGCCCAGGCCCTCCACCACGCCCGCCCGGGACTCCACCTCGTCCTCGATGCGCTCGCCCAGCAGCTGGAAGCCGCCGCAGATGCCCAGGACGGGCCGGCCCTCGGCGGCGCGCCGCGCCAGGGCGTCCGCGAGGCCGCGCTCCCGCAGCCAGTTCAGGGCCCGCACGGTGCCGCGGGTGCCCGGCACCACGACCAGGTCCGCGTCGGCGAGCTCCTCGGGGCGGTCCACGAAGCGGACGACCACGCCCGGCTCGGCCGCCAGCGCGTCCACGTCCGTGAAGTTGGACATCAGCGGCACCGCGCACACCGCGACCCGCAGCACGTCCGCCCCGTGCGGCGGGGCCACTACCGACTCCCGTACGGCGCCGCGCAGCGAGACCCGCAGGCCGTCCTCCTCGTCGATGCCGAGGCCGTGCGCGAACGGCAGGACGCCGAACGTCCGCCGGCCCGTCAGCTCGTACAGCATGTCCAGGCCGGGCTCCAGCAGCGTCACGTCGCCACGGAACTTGTTGACGACGTAACCCGCTATCAGCTCCTGGTCCTCGGGCGAGAGCAGGGCCGTCGTGCCGAAGAACGAGGCGAAGACGCCGCCGCGGTCGATGTCGCCGACCACGACCACGGGCAGCCGGGCCGCCCGGGCGATGCCCATGTTGACGATGTCGCTGCGCCGCAGGTTGATCTCGGCCGGGCTGCCGGCGCCCTCGCAGATCACCGCGTCGTGCGTGCGCCGCAGCTCCTCCAGGCACTCGGTCACCGTGCCGAACAGCTGCTCCTGGCGGCCCGCGTGATAGCCGCGCGCACTGAGCTCGCCCACCGGCTTGCCCATCAGCACGACCTGGCTGCTGCGGTCGCCGCCCGGCTTGAGCAGCACGGGGTTCATGAGGGCGCTCGGCTCCACGCGGGCCGCGGCCGCCTGCATGGCCTGGGCCCGGCCTATCTCCGCGCCCTCGCGCGTCACGAACGAGTTGAGCGACATGTTCTGCGCCTTGAACGGCGCGACCTTGACGCCCTTGCGCGACAGCCAGCGGCAGATGCCGGCCGTCACCACGCTCTTGCCCGCGTCCGAGGTGGTGCCGGCCACCAGCAGGCCCCCGCCCAGCGGGCCCGCGGGCCCGCTCCTGTCAGCCGTCACCGGCTCCTCCTCCGTGCGTACCGTGCGAAGCTTCCGACAGAGAGCCTGCCCACCACGGCCGTTCCCAGGGCCAGCAGGGACACCCGGCGCGAGAGGCGTACTGCGCGCTCGATGTCGTCCGTCGCCACCGGGCGGTTCTCCGCCCCCAGCACGGGCCGGTGCTCGACGCGGCCCGCGTACGCGAGGGTGCCGCCGAGACGCACGCCGAGGGCGC
>NZ_JBAMDC010000541.1:0-3587 GCF_036961605.1 Streptomyces sp. KLMMK | reverse complement strand
GTGACCGCGGGGACGGAGCCGCCGTCCCCGCGGCGGCCGGCCAGGACGCTCCCCGCACCAGCATCACGCGCAGCCCCACCGCCTGGGCGCTCGGCATCTTCTTCGGAATCCAGGCGACCGGCGCCTACATCGTCATGGGCTGGATGCCGGCGATCTTCCGCGACGCCGGGGTGTCCGCCTCCACCGCGGGCCTCCTGAGCGCCGTCACGATGCTGACCGGCATCCCCCTCGCCTTCGTCCTGCCGCGCCTCGCCGCCCGCCTGCCCCACCAGGGCGTCCTCGTCGTCGCCCTGGCCTGCTTCGGCCTGGCGGGGTACGCGGGGCTGTGGCTGTCCCCGGCCGCGGGCGCCTGGGTCTGGGCCGTGCTGCTCGGCGTGTCCAACAGCGCCTTCACGCTCGCCCTGACGCTGATCGGCATGCGCGCCCGCACGGGCGGGGGCGTGGTGCGGCTGTCGGCGTTCGCCCAGAGCACCGGCTATCTGATCTCCATCCCCGGCCCGCTGCTCGTGGGCTGGCTCAACGAGCGCACGGGCGGCTGGGACGTGCCGCTCGCGCTCATGGCGGGGCTGATGGTGCCTCAGGTCGTGGCGGGCGTGCTGGCCGGGCGCGCCCGCACCGTGGAGGACGAGCTCTGACCCGGGCGCGGCCGCCGGCGCGCGGGGTGGGAGACTGGCCGCATGCAGCCTGTGCTCGATCCCAACCCCAAGAACGGTCAGAAGACCCTGCTGACGATCCTCGGCGCGATGCTGGGCATCACGGTGGTCATCTCGGTCATCGCGACGGTCTTCTCCCCCTGATGCCGGTCTCGCCCTGATGCCGCTCTCCGCCTGATGCCGGTCTCGCCCTGACGCCGGTCTCCGCCTGATGCCCGGCCCCACCCTGACCCCGGCCGGGCGTCCTCTTCCGGTCCGCCTCCAGGCGATGGTGGGGATAACCCCCTGTCCCCTAGGGGGGACGGGTCAGGGGCAAGTGGGTGGTCCACCGGATGGGAGCGGGGCGCCGTTCTCCGTAGGTTCGTAGTACACCGCGACGGGGCGGTGCACCGAACCGCTCGGAGGCGATCCCATGCCCGCCGGTACGAAAGCCCGGACTCCCGGCACCGTGCAGACGCGGCTGCCCTGGTGGGCCCTCGCGCTCGCCGCCGCGGCCTTCACCGTCTTCTGCACCCTGCTCGCCGCTCCCGCCACCGCGGACTCCGGTCCGGATCCCGCCGCCTCGGGCACCGTCGCCCGCGTGGTCGCCTTCGTCCGGCTCGCGCTGGGCGAGGAAGCCCCGTGAGGGCAGGTGGGGCGCGTGCGCCGCTTCGGGTACAACCCTTTCAACACCCCGCGCCCAGCCGTGGGTTTCATGCGAAGCTGGACGGCATGAGCTCCGAACCGACTCGCAGGATTGTCGTTTTCCGGCACGCCAAGGCCGAATGGTCCGACGGGGACGACCACGAACGTCCGCTCGCGGACCGCGGACGCAAGGACGCCCCGGTCGCAGGCCGCTGGCTCGCCGGTTCCGGCGTCAACCCCGACCTGGCCCTGTGCTCCACCTCCGCCCGCACCCGCGAGACCTGGAAGCTCGCCGTCCCCGAGCTGTCCCAGCGCCCCCGCACGGTCTACGAGGAGCGGATGTACGAGGCCTCGCTCGGCGAGCTGATCGCCCTGCTCAACGAGGTCTCCGACGAGGTCCAGGACCTCGTCGTGATCGGGCACAACCCCGGCATGCACGCCCTGGCCGACGCCCTCGCGGGCGAGTCCGACGGCGATCTGCTGCCGCGGATGAACCGCACCGGGTTCCCCACGTCCGCCATCGCGGTGCTCGCCTTCACCGGATCGTGGAAGGCCGTCGAGCACGGCGTCGGCCGGCTGGTCGCCTTCTGGGCGCCCCACGCGTAGCACCTGTCCGGCGGACGAGGTGCATGCACCGGCTCCGGCCGCCGCCCGTTCCGCCGGACCCCTGCCGTCGCTGTGCCCGCCGTGCCCCGCCCCCGCCGTCGCCGCGGGCGCCTCCGCCGGAGCCTACTCGTGCGTCCTGGCCGCCTCGACCTCTTCGCGGGTGACGCCCAGCAGGTAGAGCACCGTGTCCAGGAACGGGACGTTCACCGCGGTGTGCGCCGCCTGGCGTACCACCGGCTTGGCGTTGAAGGCCACGCCCAGCCCCGCGGCGTTGAGCATGTCGAGGTCGTTCGCGCCGTCGCCGATGGCCACGGTCTGCGCCAGCGGCACACCCGCCTCGGCGGCGAACCGCCGCAGCAGCCGGGCCTTGCCGGCCCGGTCCACGATCTCCCCAGTCACCCGCCCGGTCAGCCGGCCGTCGACGATCTCCAGGGTGTTCGCCGAGGCGAAGTCCAGCCCGAGCCGCTCCTGCAGGTCGTCCGTGACCTGGGTGAACCCGCCGGAGACCACGCCCACCTGGTAGCCGAGCCGCTTGAGCGTGCGGATCAGCGTCCGGGCGCCCGGCGTCAGCCGCACCTCCGCCCGCACCTTGTCCACGACGGACTCGTCCAGGCCCGCCAGCAGCGCCACCCGGGCGTGCAGGGACTCCTCGAAGTCCAGCTCGCCGCGCATGGCCCGCGCGGTCACCTCCGCGACCTCGGCCTCGCAGCCCGCGTGCGCCGCGAACAGCTCGATGACCTCGTCCTGGATCAGCGTGGAGTCGACGTCCATCACGACCAGCCGCTGGGCCCGCCGCTGCAGCCCCGCCGCGACGACCGCCACGTCGACCCCGCGCACCGCGGCCTCCAGGGCCAGCGCCGTCCGCAGGGCCTCCGTCTCCACACCGGACACGGCGAACTCCACGGCCGTCACCGGATACTTGGCGAGCCGGAAGATCCGGTCGATGTTGCCGCCCGTGCCGGTGATCCGCGCCGCGATGGCGGCGGTCGACTCGGCGGTGAGCGGGTGGCCCAGCACCGTGACGTGGGAACGCCCCGTGCCGCGCGGGCGGTTGTCGCCCCGGCCCGAGATGATCTCGGCCTGCAGCCGCATCGACTCGGCCCAGCTGTGCACCGTGGCCCGCAGCTCGCCTTCGGCGTTCCCGCCGCCCTCCGGCGCCGTGACCAGCGCGCACAGGGTGATCCGGCCCCGGGTGACGACCTGCTCGATGTCGACGACGTCCACGGCGTACGCGGCGAGCGTGTCGAACAGCCCGGCGGTGATGCCCGGCCGGTCCTTCCCGAAGATCTTGACGAGGAGGGTCGGCTCGTCGTCGGCGGGGACGGGGGTGGCAGGCGAGGTCTGCGATGCGCTCATGGTCCTCTTACCGTATCGGGCCCCGCGCCGGATACGCACAGGTGTCCCGGCTAGTACTCGGCGAAGACATGCCCAAGGCCCGGCTTACGGCGCGTGAACGCCGTCAGCGGCGCCGCGGCGGGGGCCCGGGCGGCGGAGGCGGAGGCTCCTCCGGCGGCGGCGCCCCGTAGCGGTATCCGCTGCCCCGGGACCTGCGGGGCGGCGGCAGCGGCCGGCCCGTCTGCGTCGGCGCGGTGGAGCGGTCGTCGAAGAGCGGGCGCTTGTACGGGTTGGTGTCGTCCCGCGCGGGACGCCTGTACGGGTTGGAGTCGTCCTGCCCCGGCTGCCCCGGCGAGGGACGGTACGGGC
>NZ_JBAMDC010000540.1:0-3589 GCF_036961605.1 Streptomyces sp. KLMMK | reverse complement strand
GTGAAGGCGAGGGCCTCGGCGAGGTCGGCCTCGCGCTCGGCCGTGGACATCGCGCGGCGGGTGTTGACCTCGATCACCACGTGGCCGTCGAAGCCGCGGGTCGCGAGGCGCTCCAGCAGCTCGGCGCAGGGCTGCTTGCCGCGGCCCGGCACGAGGTGCTCGTCCTTGGCGGAGCCGTTGCCGTCGGCGAGGTGGACGTGGGCGAGCCGGTCGCCCATCCGGTCGATCATCGCGATGGCGTCCGTCCGGGCGGTGGACGTGTGCGAGAGGTCGACGGTGAAGTGGCGGTAGTCGTCCTTGGTGACGTCCCAGTCGGGCGCGTAGGCGAGCATTTCGCGGTCGCGGTAGCGCCACGGGTACATGTTCTCGACGGCGAAGCGGACGTCGGTCTCGTCGGCCATCCGCCAGACGCCGCGGACGAACTCGCGGGCGTAACCGCGCTGCCAGCGGAAGGGCGGGTGCACGACGACCGTGCTCGCGCCGAGCTTCTCGGCGGCCGCCCGGGCGCGCTGGAGCTTCACCCACGGGTCGGTCGACCAGACGCGCTGGGTGATCAGCAGGCAGGGTGCGTGCACGGCCAGGATCGGCACCTGGTGGTAGTCCGAGAGGCGGCGGAGCGCCTCGATGTCCTGGCTGACCGGGTCGGTCCAGACCATGACCTCGACACCGTCGTAGCCCAGGCGTGCGGCGATCTCGAAGGCCGTCGCCGTCGACTCGGGATAGACCGAGGCCGTGGACAGCGCGACCTTCGCATCCGGGATGCGCACCACTGGCTCTGTCACGAGGGACAGCGTACGACCGCCTCCCGTACGGCGTGCGGGTACCTCCGATGTGGCGGGCCGGCTCTCCCCCGGTACGACGGGTCGGCTCTCCCCCGACGCGACGGGTGGGCTCTCCCCCTGTGCGACGGGCCGGTGCGCCGTCACCTCTCCGTCGGCCCTCCATCGCTTCTCCGTCAGTTCTCCCCCGGCGTCGGCAGGTGGTCCAGCCTGCGCAGGATGACCCCCTCCCGCAGCGCCCACGGGCAGATTTCGAGCTCGTCCACCCCGAACAGGTCCATCGCGCCCTCGGCGACCAGCGCGCCGGCCAGCAGCTGGTTCGCCCGGCCCTCCGACACGCCGGGCAGCTGGGCGCGCTGGGCGGTGGTCATGGTGGCGAGCCGGGGGACCCAGTCCTCCAGGGCGCGGCGGCTGAGGGCGCGCTGGACGTAGAGGCCGTCGGTGGAGCGGGCGGCGCCGGCGATGCGGGCGAGCTGTTTGAAGGTCTTGGAGGTGGCGACGACGCGGTCGGGCGGGCCGAGGCGCACGAAGTCGCCGACGATGCGGGCGATCTGGGCCCGGACGTGGCGGCGCAGGGCCCGGACGTCCGTGGGGTCGGACGGGTCGCCGGGCAGCCAGGCGGTGGTGAGGCGGCCGGCGCCGAGGGGGAGGGAGGCGGCGGCGTCCGGCTCCTCGTCCAGGCCGAGGGCGATCTCCAGGGAGCCGCCGCCGATGTCGAGCACCAGAAGCTTTCCGGCCGACCAGCCGAACCAGCGGCGGGCGGCCAGGAAGGTCAGGCGCGCCTCCTCGTCGCCGGTCAGGACCGGCAGCGTGAGGCCGGTCTCCTGCTGCACGCGGGCCAGGAGCGTGTCGGCGTTGGCGGCCTCGCGGACCGCGGAGGTGGCAAAAGGCAGGACGTCCTCGCAGCCCTTGTCCTCGGCGGCCTGCAGGGCGTCCTGGAGGACGGCGACGAGCCTGTCTATGCCCTTGTCGCTGATCGCCCCGTCCTGGTCGATGAGCTGGGCGAGGCGCAGCTCGGCCTTGTGGGAGTGGGCGGGCAGCGGGCGCGCGCCCGGGTGCGCGTCCACCACGAGCAGATGGACCGTATTCGAACCCACGTCGAGGACACCGAGTCTCATGGCCTGAACGCTACTGCGGGGGCCGGGGGCGCATAGTCTTGTGGGGTGGCAAAGACGAAGAAGGCCAAGCAGGGCAAGCAGGGCAAGCAGGGCAAAAAGCGCGACCGCTCCGCCGCGGCCTCCAGCACCTCCTCCAGCACCTCGGTGACCTCGAAGAACGCGGCATCCCCGGCGAAGGGGCCGGAGGTCTCCGACGAGGTCGGGCTCGACTTCGCCCGCGCCTGGGTCGAGTTCCCGGACCCGGCCGACGACGAACAGGTCTTCCGCTGCGACCTGACGTGGCTGACCTCACGCTGGACGTGCATCTTCGGCAGCGGCTGCCAGGGCATCCAGGCCGGCCGCGCCGACGACGGCTGCTGCACGCTGGGCGCGCACTTCTCCGACGAGGACGACGAGCAGCGGGTCGCCGGGCACGTGGCGCGGCTCACGCCCGAGATCTGGCAGTTCCACGAGGTGGGCACGGACTCCGGCTGGACCCAGCTCGACGAGGACGGCGACCGCCAGACGCGCCGCTGGAAGGGCTCGTGCATCTTCCAGAACCGGCCGGGCTTCGCCGGCGGCGCGGGGTGCTCCCTGCACATCCTGGCCCTGAAGGAGGGCCGCGAGCCGCTCGAGACCAAACCGGACGTGTGCTGGCAGCTGCCGGTACGGCGGACGTACGACTGGATCGACCGGCCGGACGACACGCGCGTCCTGCAGATCTCCATCGGGGAGTACGACCGCCGCGGCTGGGGCCCGGGCGGCCACGACCTGCACTGGTGGTGCACCTCGGCGACGTCGGCGCACGGCGCCGGCGACCCGGTGTACGTGACGTACCGGCCGGAGCTCACGGAAATGATGGGCAAGGAGGCCTACGAGCGGCTGGTCGAGCTCTGCGAGGAGCGGCTGGCTGCGCTGCTGCCGATGGCTCCGCATCCGGCGGACGCCCGCCCGTAACCGGGCCGCCCGGCAGCGGGCCGCTGCCCCGGCGTCCGGCGGCGGGCTGGCCTGATGCCACGGGGCCGCCCGGCCGGTCCGCTGCCACGGGGCCTGCCGGCCGGTCCGGCATCGCGGGACGCGGCGTCGTGGTTACGCGCCGCTGCGGCGGAGGTGGATGGCCGGGCAATGCATTGGCCGGGCGGTGCATGGCCGGGCGTCATGCGTACCTGCCGTATCCGGAGGACGCGCAGCCGTGACACCCGGCGGCGGGCCTGATGCATGGGCACGCCCGACGGCTTGTCCGGCACCCGTGGGCTTCAGCAACGTGGTCGCACGCCGTCGCGGCGGGGGTGCATTGCCGGACCGGCATCGGTGTCCGCCCCGCTCGTGCGTCCGAGGGTGCCCGCACCCTTGAATCCGCCGCAACGGCGCGCCACCACGGCGGCGGTGCCCGGCGGTGCCGAGCAAGGCGTGGGTTACGGCGGTGTCGAGCCCGCCGGTGCCGGGGGTGTGCCGACCGGCGTCGCCGGGGGCTGGGTGGCCGCGGGGGACGAGACCACCGGGCGGCCCCGGCCTTCGATCGTGACCGTCGTGCCGCCCGGCGCGACGGTCACCCGCGCGCGCCACGGCCCCACCGGCTCCCGCTCGCCGTCGACTTCGATCACTACGGTCACGGTCTGCCCGGGCTGCAGCACGCCGCCCGGACGGCTCAGCCGCAGCCACGGCGCGTCGGCCGTCATCGACCAGACCACCGCCTGCCCGCCGCTCGCCGTC
>NZ_JBAMDC010000054.1:0-27120 GCF_036961605.1 Streptomyces sp. KLMMK | reverse complement strand
GCCCGGGAGGATGTCCGGGAGAACCGGCGGGATCGTGATGCTCGGCTGCTTGGCCGGCTTGGTCTCCTTGCCGTGCGATGTGCCCTCGGGGCTGGCGCTGCCGGGCGCCGAGGGGGGCTTCAGCAGCCCCGTGCCGCCGAGGAGGCCCTCGTGCTCCTCGTGGGCGCCGGGGGTCGCCGGGTGCTGCCGACCGCCGCCGGCGTGCTTGCCCTCGCCGCTGGACGAGGCCGACGGCTTGGGCGCGGCATGGCCCGAGCGGGCGGACGTGCCCGGGGAGGGGACGCCCGGCCGGACGGACGAGCCGTGCTTGCCGTGGTGGGCGGGGAGCAGGGACCGCAGCGGCTCGACCTCATCGTCTATGGCGGAGAGGACCGAGCTCACTTCGGCGCCCACGTCCGCCAGTTGGACCGGGAGCTTCTCGCGCAGCTGGCTCCAGCTCTCGCGGTGCGAGGACGCGAAGCTGGAGAGGCGCTGGATGGGGCCGATCGAGCGGTCGCGCTTGTAGGCGGTGTGCAGCAGGCGGTGGCCTTCGGAGGCGTCCTGGCGCATGCCCGAGAGCGTCTTGCGGATCTCGCCCAGGACCTCGTGGTCCAGGGTGCTGCCCAGCTTGCCGCGCTCCATCAGGCGGCGTGCCTCCTGCAGGCGCGTGGAGGCCCGGTCGAGTAGCAGGCCGCCGCGGTCGGAGTCGTCGTCGGCCATGCCGAGGCGGAGATCCTCCATGCCGCGCTTGAGCGGATAGAGCGAATCGCCGGGCAGGGCATTGGAACTGGCGGCCGCCACGCCGCCGAACGCACCCGCTGCCACACCCACGGTCAGGCCGCCCGCGGCGAGCCCCTTCGACCAGCGGGAGCGCGGCCGGAGCCGGCCCAGCGCGCGGTGGGCGCCACGGCCCGACCGGCGGGCCTTCGGCTCGGGGAGGGCGGCGGAGTCACCTCCGGCGAACTGGGTCTCCATGGCAGCGATGAGCTGCGCCCGCTGCACGGCCTTGGTCTCCGGATCGAGCCCGGGGCGGGGCAGCTCACCGAGCCGGCCCGTCAGGGCCAGCAGCCTGCCCGGCTCCGCGCCTTCGGCCGGCGGATCGGGCTGTGTGGCCGCCGCGTCCTGGACTTCCTGCTGCTCCAGGGACCGGGCGAAGGCGTTCGCCCGCCGGTGCGCCGATACGTTCGCGATCACAGGCGGCACCTCCTCTCGTCATGACGGTCGACTCCTCTGAACACCTGGAGGGTTGCACGCCGTGATGAGCATCCACTCGATCGAGTGAGTGGCTGCGGGCATGGCGTGACCGCAGGGAGTCTGCATCCCGCACAACGACTGGCGCGCCAGCCGGGTTACGCGCCCTGGGCGATGTGACCGCTGGTGAGTGAACGGGCGCGCACGGTTAACGCGCATCGTCGGGAAGGAGGCGGGCCAGGGTGCGGACCGCCCGGTACTGGAGGGTCTTGATGGCGCCCTCGTTCTTGCCCATGACGCGGGCGGTTTCGGCGACCGAAAGCCCCTGCAGGAAGCGCAGGGTGACGCACTCCTGCTGCTGGGGGTTGAGCTTGCGCACCGCCTCCAGCAGCGCGGCGTTGGACAGGGACTCGAGGACGGAGTCCTCCGGGCTGCGCTCGACCTCATTGGCGTCGAGCATCTCGCCGGTGGTCACTTCGAGCCGGAACCTCGACGACTTGAAGTGGTCGGCGACCAGATTGCGGGCGATCGTCACGAGCCAGGCGCCGAAGTCGCGGCCCTGCCAGGTGAAGGTGCCGATGCGGCGCAGGGCGCGCAGGAACGTCTCGCTGGTGAGGTCCTCCGCGGTGGCCCGGCCGCCTACCCGGTAGTAGATATAGCGGTAGACCGTATCGGCGTACTGGTCGTAGAGACGGCCGAAGGCCTCGGCCTCCCCGGCCTGGGCGCGCTCGACCAGGTCGAGCATGCGGGCGCTGTCGCTGTCCGCGCTGGGGCGGCGCGTTGACGTGGCGGAGCCGGAGGGCGCGGCGGACGACGCGGTGGCCGCACCGCCCCGGCGGGCGGCTCGTCTGCCCACCGCCGCGCTGCTCTCGGCGAGGGCGTAGCAGGGGCCGGCGTGGCCGGCACGGCCGCCTCCTGCAGGGGCGAGCGTGGCGAGGGCGGGGACGGCGTACGCGGTGGGGACGAAACCGCGCAGGCGGTCGAGGACCGTTGCGCGAAGCGTAGCCAGGCCCGAGGCGTCAACCCCGACGTGTGGGTACACGGGACTCCCAGAGGCAGAGCTTCCATCACGTGCAGTACGGAACCGTTCACTCGTCGTAGGGACAAGGGGGTACCGGTTTGCGTCTGAGGAGAATAACGCTTCGTACAGGCAGCACTACACCGAGTTGCTCAAATCATCGTTTCCGTTCGATCTCTTACTGGTTGGGGATCGATCAAATATCGAACTATGAAAGGAGGTTGAACAGATTTGGTCGTGGTGTGGCCGAATGGGCGGCGTGTTGTGGCAATCCGGACGCGGAAGGACTGAGGAGGAGGATGTGAGGGTATGAAGACAGGATTGCCTGAGAGTGACGCCCGGCTACGCGCTGTTGCCGAACCTTTGTGGCGACAGCGCGGCGTGGTGGCGTGAAGTGGACGGCGCGGTACGGCGCGCCGCCGCATGAATCCGCCCCGGAGCCGCTACAGCGGGCCGGGGCCGGGGGTGGGGCGGCAGGGTGAGGGTGTGCGCCCGCGTCGGTGACGGCGTCAGTGCCGGCGGCGGTGCAGGGCCACGGCCGCGGCCGCGCCGCCCGCCAGGGCGCCTACGCCGGCCGCCGCGGGGATGCCGACCTTGGCCGCCTTGCGGCCCGTACGGTAGTCGCGCAGCCGCCATCCGCGCTCGCGGGCGTGCTTGCGCAGCCGGCCGTCGGGGTTGACGGCGTAGGGGTGGCCCACGAGCGAGAGCATCGGGATGTCGTTGGCCGAGTCGCTGTAGGCGGCGCAGCGCGAGAGGTCGAGCCCCTCGGCCGCGGCCAGGGCGCGGACGGCCTCGGCCTTCGCCGGGCCGTGCAGCGGCTCGCCGACGAGCTTGCCGGTGTAGACGCCGCCGATCGACTCGGCGACGGTGCCGAGCGCGCCGGTCAGCCCCAGGCGGCGGGCGATGATCGTCGCGGCCTCGACGGGCGCGGCGGTCACGAGCCACACCTTCTGCCCGGCGTCGAGGTGGGCCTGGGCCAGGGCCCGGGTGCCGGGCCAGATCCGCTCGGCCATGTACTCGTCGTAGATCTCCTCGCCGATGGTCATCAGCTCGGAGACGCGGTGGCCCTTGACGATGGACAGGGCGCTGTCGCGGGCGTCCTGCATGTGCTCGGCGTCCTCGCCGGCCAGCCGGAACCACACCTGCTGCCAGGCGAAGCGGGCGAGCTCGCGCTTCTGGAAGAACCGCCGCTTGTACAGCCCGCGGCCGAAGTGGAAGAGGGAGGCGCCCTGCATGACCGTGTTGTCGAGGTCGAAGAAGGCGGCGGCGTGCACGTCGCCGACGACGGGGAAGTCCGGCTCGGACGGCTGCTGCGCGGCGCCTTCGGCGCTCTCGGCGGCGCTCTCCTGAGCGGTTTTGCGGGCTGCCTCCGCCGCGGCCTCGCCTGCCAGCACGCTGCGTGCCGTGGCAGAGCGCCTGCGCGGAGTGATCCATCCCAGTGCGGCCATGGCCCGAGCATAGCCAGTTTGTTCGGGGTAACCGGAGTCGGGATGATTCCGGGGCGTGAACTTCCTTTGACGCTCCGGTTACACCCGGCGGGTCCGCGTGCGCGGGCGGTGAGGGGTCAGCCCGCGAGGGCCTTGCGCAGCCGGTCGGGGTCCACGCGCCAGAAGTCGTGCTGGGCGCCGTCGACGAGGATCACCGGGATCTGCTCCCAGTACTTGCGGTGGAGCTCCTCGTCCTGGGTGATGTCCTTCTTCTCCCAGCGGGCGCCGAGTTCGCCGCAGATCTCGGCGATCACGGCCTCGGCGGCGTCGCACAGGTGGCAGCCGGGCTTGCCGATCAGGGTGACCGTGCTGTCGGCGGGGTTCTTGCGGGGGCGGCGGCGCAGCAGGGGGGACATGTCCGCCATTGTGCCCGCCCCTGGTGCGCCTCCGTGTGCGCCCGTATGCAATGGCGTGCTCCAGGCTCGTTCAAACGTGCTGGATGGGTGCCTGAGTCGACTACCATCATGTGGCGATTTATTGGTGTCCGGGGTCTTTTCCGGCCGGGGATCCGGGGTCGGCCTCCCGGTGAGCGAGCAGTGTGTCAGGAGTGAGCGCCCGTGTCCCCGTCGACGCTCTCTCGGGCCGTGTGTGACGGGTGTGGCTGCTGTGACAGTGCGGCCGGTCCTCCCCGGAAGGGGCCGAATGGTTCCCGGAGAGGGCCGAAAGGCCGCGTGACCCCGGTCACTTTGACCGGGCAAAACGGACACCATCTTTGTGCACGCGTTCACAAAGGCATAGCCTGCGTTCGACGGGGCGGTCCTGGGACGAGGCGCCGCCCGCAGCCCCGCTCTACCCGCAGGAGCACCGTGGCAACTGGCCGAACTCACCGACCGGCGACCCGAAGCCGAGGGATTCCCGAGGCCACCGTCGCCCGGCTTCCGCTGTACCTGCGCGCACTGACCGCGCTCTCCGAGCGCTCGGTGCCCACGGTCTCCTCCGAGGAGCTCGCGACCGCGGCGGGGGTCAACTCCGCCAAGCTGCGCAAGGACTTCAGCTACCTCGGCTCCTACGGCACCCGCGGTGTGGGCTACGACGTCGAGTACCTCGTCTACCAGATCTCCCGCGAGCTCGGCCTGACCCAGGACTGGCCGGTCGTCATCGTCGGCATCGGAAACCTGGGCGCGGCTCTCGCCAACTACGGCGGCTTCGCCTCCCGCGGCTTCCGCGTCGCCGCCCTGATCGACGCCGACCCGGCCATGGCCGGCAAGCCGGTCGCCGGGCTGCCCGTGCGCCACACCGACGAGCTCGAATCGATCATCACGGACAACGGCGTCTCCATCGGCGTCATCGCCACCCCGGCCGGCGCCGCCCAGCAGGTCTGCGACCGGCTCGTGGCCGCCGGGGTCACGTCGATCCTCAACTTCGCGCCCACCGTGCTCTCCGTGCCCGAGGGCGTGGACGTGCGCAAGGTCGACCTGTCGATCGAGCTGCAGATCCTCGCCTTCCACGAGCAGCGCAAGGCCGGCGAGGAGACCTCCCCCGCACAGGAGACCGCCGTGGCCGCCGCGGCGCAGCCCCGCTCCGGCGCGGGCGTGCGCCCGGCCCCGGGCGGCAGGAAGGGACCGGACGGGGACGTACCCGCCGTGATGCCGGCATGAGCCTCCTCGTCGTCGGACTGAGCCACCGCAGCGCGCCGGTGAGCGTGCTGGAGCGCGCCGCCCTCGCACGCGAGGCGCAGGCCAAGCTGCTGCAGGACACCCTCGCGGCCGAGCCCGCCACCGAGGCGGCCGTCCTCGCCACCTGCAACCGCATCGAGCTCTACGCCGACGTGGACAAGTTCCACGCCGGTGTGGCCGAGCTGTCCACGCTCCTCGCCCAGCACTCGGGCGTCGGGCTGGAGGAGCTCACTCCGTATCTCTATGTGCACTACGAGGACCGCGCCGTCCACCACCTGTTCTCGGTGGCCTGCGGGCTGGACTCGATGGTCGTCGGCGAGGGCCAGATCCTCGGCCAGATCAAGGACGCCCTCGCCCTCGGCCAGGAGCTGCACACCGCCGGGCGGCTGCTGAACGACCTGTTCCAGCAGGCCCTGCGGGTCGGCAAGCGCGCCCACAGCGAGACCGGCATCGACCGGGCGGGCCAGTCCCTGGTCACCTTCGGCCTGGAGCGCCTGGCCGACGGCGTGCCGCTGGGCGACTGGGCCGGCGGCAAGCGGGCCCTGGTCATCGGCGCCGGCTCGATGTCCTCCCTCGCAGCGGCGACGCTGGCGCGGGCGGGCGTCGCCCACGTGGCCGTCGCCAACCGCACGCTCGCCCGCGCGGAGCGCCTGGCGGAGATCCTCACCGAGCCGGGCGCCCGGTCCGCCGCCGGCTTCACGGCCTCGGCCGTGGAGATGGCCGCGGTGCCGCAGGAGCTCGCGCTCGCCGACGTCGTGGTCAGCTGCACCGGCGCCATGGGCGTCGTGCTGACCGCCGAGGCCATACGCGCCGCGCTCGCCTCCCGTCCGGACGCGGCCGGCGCCGGTCGTACGGACGCGGCCTGCGCCCTCGACGCCGCGTGCGGCGACGCGGCCCGCACCGGCGTCCGCCTCGCCCTCCTCGACCTCGCGATGCCGCGCGACATCGACGCCGCCGTCCACCGCCTGGAGGACGCACGGCTCGTCGACATCGAGTCGCTCGCCGAGGCCTCCGCCGACGCGCCCATGGCCGCCGACGTCGACCGGGTGCGCGCCATCGTCTCCGACGAGGTCGCCGCCTTCGGCGCCGCCCAGCGCGCCGCCCACATCACCCCCACCGTGGTCGCCCTGCGCACCATGGCCGCGGACGTCGTCGCGAGCGAGATCGCCCGCCTCGACGGCCGCCTGCCCGACCTGGACGACAAGCAGCGCGCGGAGATCACCCAGACCGTGCGCCGCGTCGTCGACAAGCTCCTCCACGCGCCCACCGTGCGCGTCAAGGAGCTGGCCTCCACCCCCGGCGGCGCCGGCTATGCCGACGCGCTGCGAGAGCTCTTCGACCTCGACCCGCAGGCGGTTGCCGCCGTCAGCCGGGCCGACTCGCAGGCCGGTACGCACAACACGGCACGGGAGCCGGCATGAACGACACCTCTTCGCGGCCGCTGCGCCTCGGCACGCGCCGCAGCAAGCTCGCCATGGCCCAGTCCGGCCAGGTGGCGCAGGCCGTGCAGCAGCTGACCGGCCGCCCGGTGGAGCTGGTGGAGATCACCACCTACGGTGACGTCTCGCGCGAGTCCCTCGCGCAGATCGGCGGCACCGGCGTCTTCGTCTCCGCGCTGCGCGACGCGCTGCTCGCGGGCGAGATCGACTTCGCCGTGCACTCCCTCAAGGACCTGCCCACCAAGCAGCCCGAGGACCTGGCCCTCGCGGCGATCCCGCCGCGCGAGGACCCGCGCGACGTGCTGATCGCCCGCGACGGCCTGACCTTCGAGACCCTCCCTGAGGGTGCCCGCATCGGCACCGGCTCCCCCCGCCGCATGGCCCAGCTCAACGCCTGGGCCCGCGAGCTGGGCAAGGAGATCGAGACCGTCCCCATCCGCGGCAACATCGACACCCGCATCGGCTTCGTCACCAACGGCGAGCTCGATGCCGTGGTGCTCGCCGCCGCCGGGCTGTCGCGGATCGGCCGCAGCGCCGAGGTCTCGCAGTTCCTGGAGCCCGACGCAGTTTTGCCCGCCCCCGGTCAGGGGGCCCTGGCGATCGAGTGCGCCATGACCAACGCACCCCTCGCCGCGACGCTCGCCGAGCTCGACGACCCGTACACCCGGGTCGCCGTGACGGCCGAGCGTTCCCTGCTCGCCGCCCTGGAGGCCGGCTGCTCCGCACCCGTGGGTGCGTTGGCCGACCTGCTGGTTGATGAGCAGGTTGTCACCGAAATGCGCCTGCGGGGCGTCGTCGGCACGACCGACGGCAAGACGCTGGTGCAGCTGTCCACCACCGGCCCCGTGCCGTCGTCCAGCGAAGAAGCCATGGCCATGGGCCATGAGCTCGCCGCAGCGATGCTCGACAAGGGAGCGGCCGGTCTTATGGGGGAGCGAGCACTTTGAACCCCACCGCCCCGAACCACCCCGTGCACGGGCACGTCACCTTTCTCGGTGCCGGCCCCGGAGACCCGGGACTGCTGACGCTCCGCGCCGTGGAGGCGCTCGCGGCCGCGGACGTCCTGATCGCCGATCCGCAGGTGCTCGACGTGGTGCGCACGCATGCGCGCGCCCATGTGGACATGCCTGTCCAGACGGTTACTGATGAGGCATCAAAAACCGCGGACGTCCCCGTCCTTAGGGACACCGCCAATCTTGTCATGACGGCCGCGCGCAGCGGCAAGCGGGTCGTCCGTGCCGTGCTCGGCGACCCCGGCCTCGACGGCGACGCCGCCGACGAGATGCTCGCCTGCGCCGCCGAGGGCATCACCTTCGAGGTGGTCCCCGGCGTCGCCACGGCCGTCGGCGTGCCCGCCTACGCCGGTGTGCCGCTGCGCGACGGCAAGGGCGGCGACGTGCGCTTCGTCGACGCCCGCACGGCCTCGGCCACCTGCTGGTCCGAGGTCGGCGCCAGCGAGGTCACCGCCGTCGTCTCCACCACGCTCGACTCCGTCGTCTCCGCAGCCGGCGAACTGGTCTCCGCCGGCCGCGGTCCCGACACGCCGATGACCGTCACGGTCGCCGGCACCACCACCCGCCAGCGCACCTGGACCGCCACCCTCGGCACCCTCGCGCAGGTGCTCAAGGCCGCCAAGGTGCTGCCGTCGCCCGACGGCGCCCAGCCGGTCATAGCCGTGGTCGGCGAGCGCAGCGCTGCCGAGCAGCGCGACCGGCTCTCCTGGTTCGAGTCCAAGCCGCTCTTCGGCTGGAACGTCCTCGTGCCGCGCACCAAGGAGCAGTCCGCCTCGCTCTCCGACCAGCTCCGTTCCTACGGCGCCGTGCCCAGCGAGGTCCCGACCATCGCCGTCGAGCCGCCGCGCACCCCCCAGCAGATGGAGCGCGCGGTCAAGGGCCTGGTCACCGGCCGCTACGAGTGGATCGCCTTCACCTCCGTGAACGCCGTCAAGGCGGTGCGCGAGAAGTTCGAGGAGTACGGGCTCGACGCGCGCGCCTTCGCCGGCATCAAGGTCGCGGCCGTCGGCGAGCAGACCGCCAAGTCGCTGATCGAGTTCGGCGTCAAGCCTGACCTCGTGCCGTCCGGCGAGCAGTCCGCCGCCGGCCTGCTGGAGGACTGGCCGCCCTACGACCCGGTCTTCGACCCGATCGACCGCGTCTTCCTGCCGCGCGCCGACATCGCCACCGAGACCCTGGTGGCCGGGCTGATCGAGCTGGGCTGGGAGGTCGACGACGTCACGGCCTACCGCACCGTACGGGCCTCGCCGCCGCCGGCCGAGACCCGCGAGGCCATCAAGGGCGGCGGTTTCGACGCCGTGCTCTTCACCTCGTCGAGCACGGTGCGCAACCTCGTCGGCATCGCCGGCAAGCCCCACAATGTCACCGTCATCGCCTGTATCGGCCCGGCCACCGCGAAGACCGCGGAGGAACACGGCCTGCGGGTGGACGTGCTGTCGCCCGAGCCCTCGGTGCTCAAGCTCGCCGAAGCGCTCGCGGAGTTCGGCGCGGCCCGCCGGGACGCCGCCCTGGAGGCCGGCGACCCGGTCACCCGCCCGAGCGAGCGACGGCCCGGATCGCGTAGAAGGGCACGGAGTTGAGCACCACCTACGGCACGTTCCCGGGGTCCCGCCCCCGGCGCCTGCGCACCAGCCCCGCCATGCGCCGCATGGTCGCGGAGACCCGGCTGCACCCGGCCGACCTGATCCTTCCCGCCTTCGTGCGGGAGGGCATCGGCGCGCCGGTGCCGATCACCTCCATGCCGGGGGTCGTCCAGCACACCCGTGACACCCTGCGCAAGGCGGCCGTCGAGGCGCTGGAGGCCGGCGTCTCCGGCATCATGCTCTTCGGCGTCCCCGAGGAGTCCAAGAAGGACGCCGCCGGCACCGCCGGCACGGACCCGGACGGCATCCTGCAGGTCGCCATCCGCGATGTGAAGGCCGAGGTCGGCGACGACCTCGTCATCATGTCCGACCTGTGCCTGGACGAGTTCACCGACCACGGCCACTGCGGCGTCCTGGACGCCTCCGGCCGCGTCGACAACGACGCCACGCTCGAGCGCTACGCCGAGATGGCGCAGGTCCAGGCCGACGCGGGCGTCCACGCCGTGGGCCCCAGCGGCATGATGGACGGCCAGGTCGGCGTCATCCGCGACGCCCTCGACCAGACCGGCCACGAGGACGTCTCCGTCCTGGCCTACACCGCCAAGTACGCCTCCGCGTTCTACGGCCCCTTCCGCGAGGCCGTCGGCTCCTCGCTGCAGGGCGACCGCAAGACCTACCAGCAGGACCCCGCCAACACCCGCGAGTCGATGCGCGAGCTCGCGCTCGACCTCGCCGAGGGCGCGGACATGGTCATGGTCAAGCCGGCCCTGCCGTACCTGGACATCCTCGCCAAGGTCGCCGAGGCCGTCGACGTGCCCGTCGCCGCCTACCAGATCAGCGGCGAGTACGCGATGGTCGAGGCCGCCGCCGCCAACGGCTGGATCGACCGCGACCGCGCGATCATGGAGACCCTGACCAGCATCAAGCGCGCCGGGGCCAACATGATCCTCACCTACTGGGCGACCGAGGCCGCGCGCCGGCTCCGGTAAGGACCGCCGGCTCCGGCAAGGGCAGTGGACAGCAAGGGCCGGTGCCCGGGGGAATTCCGCCGAAACAGTGGAAAGCCCCCGGGCACCGGCCCTAGCTTGTGGCGCACACCGTTCCCTCTGCGGAGACGCGCCCATGAGCACCGACCCCGAGCTCCCCGAGAGCTGGGAATACACCCTCCAGGTCCCCTGCGACCCGCTCGCCCCCTGCATCGCCCGCCGCACCCTCCGCACGATCTTCGAAGAGCACGGCTTCGCCCGCGTGGCCGAGACCGCCGAGCTGCTCACCTCGGAGCTGGTCACCAACTCCTACCGGCACTCCGAAGGGCCCGCCTCCGTACGCGTCAGGCGCGAGGGCAGGGGAAAGGGGGTGCGGGTGACCGTATGGGACACCAACCCCGCACTGCCCGGCCTGCAGGCGACCGCGCTGCCCCGGGAGGACGCCGAGGAGGGCCGCGGGCTCGCGCTCGTGATGCGCTGCGCCGACAGCTGGGGAGGATTCGCCCTGCGCCGGCAGCCCCAGGGGCTCACCGGCAAGCTGGTGTGGTTCGAACTGGGGGCGGGATGAGGCACCCCGCCCCCGGTCCGGTGGATCAGAGCTGCTCGGGCGTCCGGATGCCCAGCAGCGACATGCCCTGACGCAGGGTGCGGGCCGTCAGGTCGCACAGGAAGAGGCGGTTCTCCACCTGCTGCGGCGTCTCGGCCTTCAGGACCGGGCACTCGGCGTAGAACGTCGTGTAGAGCGAGGCCAGCTGGTAGAGGTAACCGGCGAGCTTGTGCGGCTCGTAGGAGGCCGTGACCTCGGCGAGGTTCTCCCCGAACTGGTCCAGGTGCATGCCCAGCGCGCGCTCGGCCGGGGCCAGCGCGAGCTCCGGGTGGGCGGCCGGCCGGGCCTCGCCCGCCTTGCGGAGGATCGACTGGATCCGGGCGAAGGCGTACTGGAGGTAGACGCTGGTGTCGCCGTTGAGGGACACCATCTGGTCCAGGTCGAACTTGTAGTCGCGCGAGACGGACGTCGAGAGGTCCGCGTACTTCACCGCGCCGATGCCCACCTGGGCGCCGCGCTCGGCGATCTGCTCCTCCGTCAGGTCCTGCGCCTTCTCCCGGACGACGGCCGTGGCGCGGTCGATCGCCTCGTCGAGCAGGTCGACCAGGCGGACCGTCTCGCCCTCACGGGTCTTGAACGGCTTGCCGTCCTTGCCGAGGACCGTGCCGAAGCCGAGCTGGACGGCCTTGACGTCGTCGGTCAGCCAGCCGGCCCGGCGCGCGGTCTCGAAGACCATCTTGAAGTGCAGGGACTGCCGGGCGTCCACCACGTACAGCAGGGTGTCGGCCTTCAGGTTGCCCACACGGTCGCGGATCGCGGACAGGTCCGTGGCCGCGTAGCCGAAGCCGCCGTCGGACTTCTGCACGATCAGCGGCGAGGGCTTGCCGTCCGGGCCCTTGACGTCGTCGAAGAAGACGCAGAGCGCGCCGTTGGAACGGACCGCGACACCGGACTCCTCCAGCAGGCGGCAGGTCTCGGCGAGCATGTCGTTGTAGCCGGACTCGCCGACGATGTCCTCGTCGCGGATCTCCACGTCGAGCTTGTCGAAGACCGAGTAGAAGTAGATCTTCGACTCGTCGACGAACCGCTGCCACAGCGCGAGGGTCTCCTCGTCGCCGGCCTGGAGATCGACGACCCGGCGGCGGGCGCGGGCCTTGAACTCCTCGTCGGAGTCGAAGAGCGTCCGCGACGCCTTGTACAGCCGGTTGAGGGAGGACATGGCCTCCTCGCCGGAGACCTCGCCCTCGTGGTCCAGCTCGTGCGGGTGCTCGATCAGGTACTGGATGAGCATGCCGAACTGGGTGCCCCAGTCGCCGATGTGGTGACGGCGCACGACCTGCTCGCCGGAGAACTCCAGGATCCGCACCACCGCGTCACCGATCACCGAATTGCGCAGGTGACCGACGTGCATCTCCTTGGCCACGTTCGGCTGGGCGTAGTCGATGACCGTGGTGCCCGGGGCTTCCGCGAACGGCACGCCCAGGCGGTCGTCGGCGGCGCGCGCGGCGAGGGTCTTCACGATCGCCTCGTCCGTGATCGTGATGTTCAGGAAGCCGGGGCCCGAGACCTCGACCTCCTTGATCAGATCACCGGCCGGCAGGCCTTCGACGACCTTCGCCGCCAGCTCGCGCGGGTTGCCCTTCAGCTTCTTGGCCAGCGCCAGCATCCCGTTGGCCTGGAAATCGGCCCGGTCGCTTCGGCGCAGCAGCGGATCGGCGGCACCGGCCTCCGGCAGGGCTGCCGAGAGCGCGTCCGCGATGCGCTGGTGGAGCGAGGAAGCGAGGGAGGGAACCGAAGCCATGGGAAGGTGCCATTCCAGTAGGCGGCATGTGAAAGTCCCCCCGATTATCCCATGCGCCTACCACGGCCCCCGCGGTAATTTCGCCGCAGCCGGGCAACCCCGGAGCCACCCCTCCCGTCTGGGACAATGGTCATGCCAGGACCGTAAGGAAGGAAGTGCCGTGGCTCAGGCTCAGAGCACCGAGGCCGATTGGGTCTCCCGTTTCGCCGACGAGGTCATTGCCGAAGCGGAGCGCCGGGCCCCCGGCAAACCGATCGTCGTCGCCTCGGGCCTGTCGCCCTCCGGCCCGATCCACCTCGGCAATCTGCGCGAGGTCATGACGCCGCACCTCGTCGCCGACGAGATCCGCCGCCGCGGCCACGAGGTCCGGCACCTGATCTCCTGGGACGACTACGACCGGTACCGCAAGGTTCCCAACGGCGTCCCGGGCATCGACGAGTCCTGGGCCGCCCACATCGGCAAGCCCCTGACCTCCGTCCCGGCCCCGGCCGGCTCGGCGTTCCCGAACTGGGCCGAGCACTTCAAGGCCGCGATGGTCGAGGCGCTCGCCGAGCTCGGCATCGAGTACGACCCGATCAGCCAGACCGAGCAGTACACCGCCGGTGTCTACCGCGAGCAGATCCTGCACGCGATGAAGCACCGTGGCGACATCGACGCGATCCTCGACCAGTACCGGACGAAGGACAAGGCGACCGGCAAGCCCAAGAAGCAGCAGCAGAAGCCCGTCGACGAGGCCGAGCTGGAGGCCGCCGAGGGCTCCGGCGCCGCGGCCGAGGACGACGGCAGCGCCGGCGGTGCGGGCTACTTCCCGTACAAGCCGTACTGCGGCGCCTGCGAGCGCGACCTCACCACCGTCACCGCGTACGACGACGAGACCACCGAGCTGGCCTACACCTGCGTGTGCGGCCACTCCGAGACCGTCCGCCTCAGCGAGTTCAACCGCGGCAAGCTGGTCTGGAAGGTCGACTGGCCGATGCGCTGGGCCTACGAGGGCGTGATCTTCGAGCCGTCGGGCGTGGACCACTCCTCCCCGGGCTCGTCCTTCGTCGTCGGCGGCCAGATCGTCCGCAAGGTCTTCGCCGGCGAGCAGCCCATCGGCCCGATGTACGCCTTCGTCGGCATCAGCGGCATGGCCAAGATGTCGTCCTCCAAGGGCGGGGTCCCCACCCCCGGCGACGCCCTGAAGATCATGGAAGCGCCGCTGCTGCGCTGGCTGTACGCCCGCCGCAAGCCCAACCAGTCCTTCAAGATCGCCTTCGACCAGGAGATCCAGCGGCTCTACGACGAGTGGGACAAGCTGGAGGCCAAGGTCGCCGACGGCACCGTCCTGCCCGCCGACGCCTTCGCCCACAGCCGCGCCGCCCGCACGGCCGCCGGCGAGCTGCCGCGCACGCCGCGCCCGCTGCCGTACCGCACGCTCGCCTCGGTCGTCGACATCACCGCCGGCCACGACGAGCAGACCCTGCGCATCCTCAGCGACCTCGACCCGGCGCAGCCGGTCACCGCGCTCGACGAGGTCCGCCCGCGCCTGGACAAGGCCGAGCACTGGATCAACACCCAGGTCCCGGCCGAGTCCCGCACCATCGTGCGCTCCGAGCCCGACGCCGAGCTCCTCGGCTCGCTCGACGAGCAGGGCCGCGAATCGCTGCGCCTGCTCCTGGAGGGCCTGGACGACCACTGGTCGCTCGACGGCCTCACCACGCTCGTCTACGGCGTGCCCAAGGTCCAGGCCGGCCTGGAGCCCGACGCCAAGCCGACCCCCGAGCTCAAGGTCGCCCAGCGGTCCTTCTTCGCCCTGCTCTACCACCTGCTGGTGAGCCGCGACACCGGCCCGCGCCTGCCCACCCTGCTGCTCGCGGTGGGGGCCGACCGGGTGCGGAAGCTCCTGGGGGCCTAACGCCTCCGGCGAGGTACCTCGCATAACGGCGCCGGCCGCTCGATGGTGATCGAGCAGCCGGCGCCGTCGTCGTCCGGTGCTGCCGGTGCGCATGCCGCCGGACCCGCACCGCTGTGGCACCTCGCCGTTGCGGCGGAGGAGGAACAGCGGCGAGGCCCACCGGGCCGGGCCCGCTAGCTCTTGTTCGCCGCGGCGACCGCGGCCACCGCCTCCTTGGCCGCGTCCTGCGCGCCCTTGGCGATCTCGTCCGCCGCCGGGTTCTTCGCGCCCTGGAAACCGGCGCCGCTGTACTTCACCGTCACCACGACGTTGCCCGTGCGGGCGACGACGGTCGCGTTGCGGTAGTCGTCGTCGTCCTTCTTGGTGTCCGTGGCCACCAGGTTCGCGGCCTCGCCGATGCCCTCGGCCTTCTCGGTCTTCGCGTCCTTGGCGCCGTCGGCGGTCGTCGCCTTGGTCACCTGCTGCTCGGCGAACTTCTCGGCGCGCTTCTCGCCCGAGCCCAGCGTCGGGTCGGAGGCCAGCCGCTTGTAGGAGACGGTCAGCGAGCGGAACTGCAGGTCCTTGACGTCCTCGTCGTTCAGGCCGTTCCAGAAGCAGCTCGCCGAGTCGTTCGCGTCGCTGGTGGGGAGGGCCTCGCCCTCCTTCTTCTTCGCCTTCGGCACCAGCTTGTCGATCGTCTTCTCGTCGATGGTCTTGCAGACCTCCGGCGGCAGCTTGGCGAACGTCGCCGCCTTCACCGACGGCGAGGCGCTGGGGGCCGGCGCCGAGGCGGAGGGCGAGGACTTCTTCTTGTCGCCGTCGTCGTCCGAGCAGCCGGTGGCGACGAGCATCACCGGTACTGCGGCGCAGGCGAGGAGTCGGGCGAGTCGCGGGGCTGTTCGGTGCATGGGTCCTTCGCTCGTTCGGTGTCGGGGGGCGGAGCGCCTGGGCGCCCTCACCCCGCTTGATCGGCACGGTACGCGGCCGACGCGGGCAGGTGGCGGATTGGCCACCGGCTAGTTGTTGAAGTTCCCCGCGTCGAGCTCCCGGGCCAGGGTCTGGGCCTTGCCCTGGAGGTCCTCGCTCCCGGGGACGTGCTGCTTGTCGGCCGACCACTGGTCGTAGGCGATGGTCACGATGACGTTCGCGGACCGGAAGACGATGTTGATGTCACGGTGCACGCCCGAGCCGGCAGTGATCAGCTTGTCGTCGATGAAGGCGTCGTCGCCCAGGTCGTCCAGGGCACGCGGGGCCAGCGAGGCGCCGCCCGCCGGCGAACCGGAGGCCGAGGGCGCGCCCGGCCGGGACGCGGACGGCGCCGGGGAGCCGCTCTGCGCACCGCCCTGCGGGTGCGGGCCCGAGCTCGCGCCCTTCGAGGCCGAAGCCGCGGGCGCGGACGGCGAGCCGGAGGAGACCGGGATGTGCGCGGCGCTCGCCCGGCGGCCGTAGAGCTGCTCCGCCCGCTGCTCGTCGCTGACACCGGGCTGGTACGAGACGACGCGCTCGAAGTCGACGGTCAGGTGCCGGGAGCCCTGCGGGGCCTCCAGCTTCCAGCGGCAGCCGACGCGGCGGTCGGTGTCGTAGGTGATGGCGGCCTGGCCCTTGTAGAGCTTCGCGAGGGTGTCGCGGTCGGTCTCGTCGTCACCCGGAGTGGGCAGGAGCCTGCGCAGCGTGTCGCGGTTCACATAGCCGCAGGGCTCAGGGAGGCTGCGGTACTTGCCGGGCTGTGCGGCGGGCGCGGTGGAGCCCGCCTGGCCGGGCTTGGAGTCGTCGCCGCCGTCGGCGCCCGCCCCGCCGCTGCAGGCGGTGAGCGCTGCGGCCAGCACGGCGGCGGCCAGTGCGGCGGCCGGTGCGTGAGCCCTTCGCTGCACGGTCCGTGGCTCCTTCCACCGAAAACGTGTTGCTGCCGCGGAGGCGGCGGCTGGACAGTATGTCTACCGCACGTGCCGCTGCGTCTGCCGGTTCGCTGTCGCGAATCATGAGATATGTCCGGCTTTTGCGTTATCTTGCTTTTACGGGGTTATGAGGAAAACCATGTCCTACACCGAGGTGCCCGGCGCCCGTGTTCCGATCCGCATGTGGGCCGATCCGGCCACGGTCGAGGACGTTGCCATGCAGCAGCTGCGCAACGTCTCCACCCTCCCATGGATCAAGGGACTCGCGGTCATGCCGGACGTCCACTTCGGCAAGGGGGCCACGGTCGGCTCGGTGATCGCCATGCAGGGCGCGGTGTGCCCGGCGGCGGTCGGCGTCGACATCGGCTGCGGGATGTCGGCGGTGAAGACGTCGCTGACCGCGAACGACCTGCCCGGTGATCTCTCCCGGCTGCGCTCGAAGATCGAGGAGGCCATTCCGGTGGGCTTCTCGATGCACGACGACCCGGTCGACCCGCGGCGGCTGCACGGGCTGCCGACGGCCGGGTGGGACGACTTCTGGGGGCGGTTCGACGGGGTTGCGGAAGCGGTCAAGTTCCGTCAGAGCCGTGCACTGAAGCAGATGGGGTCGCTCGGCGGAGGAAACCATTTCGTCGAATTCTGTCTCGATGAGACAGGTGCGGTCTGGCTGATGCTGCACTCCGGCTCCCGCAACATCGGCAAGGAGCTGGCCGAGTACCACATCGGCGAGGCCCGGAAGCTCTCGCACAACCAGAACCTGGTCGACCGCGACCTCGCGGTCTTCATCGCGGACACCCCGCAGATGGCTGCCTACCGGCACGACCTGTTCTGGGCCCAGGAGTACGCGCGACACAACCGCGAGATCATGATGGCGCTCTTCAAGGACGTGGTCCGCAAGGAGTTCAAGAAGGCCAGGCCCATGTTCGAGCAGACGATCTCCTGCCACCACAACTACGTGTCGGAGGAGCGGTACGAGGGCATGGACCTGCTGGTCACCCGCAAGGGCGCGATCCGCGCGGGCGGCGGCGAGTACGGCATCATCCCGGGCTCGATGGGCACCGGCTCGTACATCGTGCGCGGCCTGGGCAACGAGGACTCCTTCAACTCCGCCTCGCACGGCGCCGGCCGCCGGATGAGCCGCAACCAGGCGAAGAAGCGGTTCTCCGAGCGGGACCTGGCCGAGCAGACGCGGGGCGTGGAGTGCCGCAAGGACCGCGGCGTGGTCGACGAGATCCCGGCCGCGTACAAGCCGATCGAGCAGGTCATGGAGCAGCAGCGGGACCTCGTCGAGGTCGTGGCGAAGCTCAAGCAGGTCGTCTGCGTGAAGGGCTGAGCCTCCGGCGCTCCGCCCCTCCGACCCCGGTTGCCCGGGTCCGGCCGCCCGGACCCGGGCAACCTGCTTCCGGCTACTGCTGCACGTCCTGCGGGTACCAGCGCAGCTCGACGGTGTTGCCGTCCGGGTCGAGGACGTAGACCGACTCCGCGTCGCCGCGGGCGCCGTAGCGCTTGCCGGGGCCGTCGACGACGGTGAAGGTGCCGGCGTCGATGACGGCCTGCCAGTCCAGGGGCTCGACGACGAGGCAGATGTGGTCGACGTTGGAGGCGGCCGTGTCGCCGCGCTCGCGCTCCACCAGGTCGATGATCGTGGTGGGGGCGACGCGCACCGAGGGGAAGGGGACCCGGCCTGCGCGCCAGTCGTCCACGCGGACGGGGTCGAGGCCGAGCGGGCCGGTGTAGAAGGCGAGGGAACGTTCCGCGTCGGAGACGTTGAGGACGAGGTGGTCGAAGGCGATGACGCGCATGAAGCTCCCCTGTTCGGTGCGGGTCGCCCGTCCCGGGCGGCCGTCTGTACGACCGTAATCCGGGAATGATCGTTTCCGCTTCACTTGGCGGCCTCAGGCCTCCCGATGGACCTTGTAGTTCGAGGCCTGGGCGCGGGGGCGGACGACGAGCAGGTCGACGTTCACGTGCGGCGGCCGGGTGACGGCCCAGCCGATGGTGTCGGCGATGTCCTCGGCGGTGAGCGGCTCGGCGACGCCCGCGTAGACGGCGTCGGCCTTGGCGCGGTCGCCGCGGAAGCGGGTGAGGGCGAATTCGTCGGTGCGCACCATGCCGGGGGCGATCTCGATGACGCGGACGGGCTGCCCGCACAGCTCCAGGCGGAGGGTCTCGGCGACGGCGTGGGCGCCGTGCTTGGCGGCGGCGTAACCGCTGCCGCCTTCGTAGGTGCCGAGGGCGGCGGTGGAGGAGAGGATCAGGACCGTTCCGTCGCCGCTCGCGGTGAGGGCGGGGAGCAGGGCCTGGGTCATGTGGAGCACGCCGAGGACGTTGACCTCGTACATGGTGCGCCAGTCGGCGGGGTCGGCGGTGGCGACGGGGTCGGCTCCGTGGGCGCCGCCGGCGTTGTTGATGAGGACGTCGACGCGGTCGAGGGTCGCGGCGAAGGCGGCGACGGCGTCGCGGTCGGTGACGTCGAGGGCGTGGGCGCGGGCGCCGGGGAGCTCCTCGGCGAGGGCGGTGATGCGGTCGGCGCGGCGGGCGGTGAGGACGACGCGGTAGCCCTCGGCGGCGAGCCGGCGGGCGGTGGCGGCGCCGATGCCGCTGCTGGCGCCGGTGATGACGGCGGTGCGGGTGCTCATGGTGATGCCTCCTGGGGCGCGGCGCGGCCGATGTGGCGTGGGTGGTCCCCGGGCAGGATATTCAGCGGCTGCGGGGCACGTACATGATGATCGCCACGCCGACGAGGCAGACGAGCGCGCCGAGGATGTCGTAGCGGTCGGGCCGGTAGCCGTCGGCGACCATGCCCCAGGCGAGGGAGCCGGCGACGAAGACTCCGCCGTAGGCGGCGAGGATGCGGCCGAAGTGGGCGTCGGGCTGGAGGGTGGCGACGAAGCCGTAGGCGCCGAGGGCGACGATGCCGGCGCCGATCCAGGCCCAGCCGCGGTGCTCCCTCGTGCCCTGCCAGACCAGCCAGGCGCCGCCGATTTCCAGGAGCGCGGCGAGGACGAAGAGGGCGATGGAGCGGGCGATGAGCATGATCGCAGCGTAGGGCGGGGAGGGCCCGGCGAGGGGTCAGGGCCAGACCAGGCAGTAGGGCTGGTGGCCGTTCTCGTGGAGGCGGTGGGAGAAGTCCTGCCACTCGCGCAGGAGCTGGTAGACGCCGAAGGCGTCGCGGGGGCCGCCGCGGTCGGGGACGGTGGACCAGATGAAGGCGGCGGCGCCGACGGATTCCTCGCCGACGCCGCGCAGCGGGTCGACGACGGTCATGGGGAGCTTCACGACGGCGTAGTCGGGGTGGAGGACGACCAGCTCGAGCGGGGGGACCTTGTGCAGGGGTATGCCTTCGATGCCGGTGAGCACCATGGCGGCCACGGTCTCCGGCTTGATGCGGGTGAACATGCCGCCCATGCCGAGCTCGTCGCCGCCGAGCTCCTCGGGGCGCATGGAGATGGGGACGTTGGCCGCGGCCGCGCTGCTGGGTGCCCCGAAGTACTTGTAGGTCACCCCCACTCGGCCACTCCTGCTTCCTGTGCCTGCCTTGCTGCTCGCGAGGCCGTCCGTACCGCTCGCGAGATTGTCCTTGGTGCCCGCGAGGTCTTCTTCGCGCCGGTCGCGCCGGCCCCTGTGGCGCCCCCTGCGGGACTGCCGGGCGCGCTCGGGGCCCAGGTCTCCGGTGCCCTCACCCACTCCGCCACCGCGCTGCATATCTCCACCTGACCGCTTTTTCCTACGCAGCACTGCCCCCGCCGCGCAACCCGATCATCGTCTCAGAGACCTCCCCCGTGAAGGGCATGTGAAACGCCCGGATCGGACTCGTCGCGAGGCTCTGAGACCATGGCTAGCGTGAGCTACCCATACCCCATGCATGCGCCAGTCTCGCAGACACTCTTCGACCGCGCCGCTGTCGTGACGCCCGGCGGCGTGAACTCCCCGGTCCGGGCGTTTCGTGCCGTGGGTGGTACGCCCCGGTTCATGGTGTCCGGTACCGGTCCGTACCTCACGGACGCCGACGGCCGGGAGTACGTCGACCTCGTGTGTTCGTGGGGTCCGATGATCCTCGGGCACGCGCATCCCGAGGTGATCGCGGCCGTCCAGGAGGCGGTGGCCCGCGGTACGTCGTTCGGTACGCCGGGCGAGGGGGAGGTCGCGCTCGCCGAGGAGATCGTCGCGCGCATCGAGCCCGTGGAGCAGGTGCGCCTGGTGTCGTCGGGGACCGAGGCGACGATGTCGGCGATCCGGCTGGCGCGCGGCTTCACCGGCCGGGCCAAGGTGATCAAGTTCGCGGGCTGCTACCACGGCCACGTGGACGCGCTGCTGGCGGCGGCGGGCTCGGGCCTGGCGACGTTCGGGCTGCCGGACACGCCGGGGGTCACGGGCGCCCAGGCCGGGGACACCATCGTGCTGCCGTACAACGATCTGGAGGCGGTGCACGAGGCGTTCCACGCGTTCCCCGGGGAGATCGCCTGTGTGATCACGGAGGCGTCGCCGGGCAACATGGGCGTGGTGCCGCCGCTGCCGGGCTTCAACCAGGGGCTGAAGGACGCGTGCGCCAAGAACGGCGCGCTGTTCATCTCCGACGAGGTGATGACGGGCTTCCGCACGAGCAGGGCGGGCTGGTTCGGCGTCGACGGTGTGAAGCCGGACCTGATGACGTTCGGCAAGGTCATGGGCGGCGGTTTCCCGGCGGCGGCGTTCGGCGGCCGGGCCGATGTGATGGCGCACCTGGCTCCGGCGGGCCCGGTGTACCAGGCGGGCACGCTCTCGGGCAACCCGGTGGCGACGGCGGCGGGTCTGGCGCAGCTGCGGCTGCTGGACGACGCGGCGTACGAGAAGGTCGACGCGGTGTCCGCGGAGATCAGCGGTCTGGTGAGCGAGGCGCTGACCAAGGAGGGCGTGGCGCACCGTCTGCAGACGGCGAGCAACATGTTCTCGGTGTTCTTCACGGGGCGTGAGGTGCGCAACTACGACGACGCGAAGGCGCAGGAGTCGTTCCGTTTCAACGCCTTCTTCCACTCGATGCTGTCGCAGGGCGTGTATCTGCCGCCGTCGGCGTTCGAGTCGTGGTTCGTGTCGACGGCGCACGACGCGGCCGCGGTGGAGCGGATCGCGGCGGCGCTGCCGGCTGCGGCGCGTGCGGCGGCCGGGGCGACCGAGGAGGGGGCCAAGTGAGCTCGGCGAAGGACGCGGAGAAGAAGCAGGACGAGATCACCGTGGTGCACCTGATGCGCCACGGCGAGGTCCACAACCCGGAGGGCGTGCTCTACGGGCGCCGGGCGGGCTACCACCTGTCGGACCTCGGCCGCCGGATGGCGGACCGGGTGGCCGAGCACCTGGCGGAGCGGGACGTCACCCATGTGGTGGCTTCGCCGCTGGAGCGTGCGCAGGAGACGGCGTCGCCGATCGCCAAGACGCACGGTCTGGACCTGGCGACGGACGAGCGGCTGATCGAGGCGGCGAACGTCTTCGAGGGCAAGACGTTCGGCGTGGGCGACGGCGCGCTGAAGAAGCCGGCCAACTGGAAGTACCTGACGAATCCTTTCCGTCCGTCGTGGGGCGAGCCCTACGTGGAGCAGGTCGTGCGGATGATGCGTGCGCTGGATGCGGCGCGGGATGCGGCGCGGGGCCACGAGGCGGTCTGCGTGAGCCATCAGCTGCCGATCTGGATCGTGCGCAGCTTCGTGGAGCGGCGGCGGCTGTGGCACGACCCGCGCAAGCGCGAGTGCACGCTGGCGAGTCTGACGACGTTCACCTATAGGGGGGACAAAATCGTTTCGGTCGGCTACAGCGAACCCGCCCGGGATCTGGTGCCGGCGCATCTTCTTGCGGGCGCCAAGCCGGTGAAGGGCGGGGCCAAGGCGTTCGGCGCCTGAGGCCGTTCGGGGGCCGCGGTTGCTCCATTGGGCCGTGGCGACTGCGTAAATGCGGGGCAACTCCCTGAAGAGGGGGGAAACTGCGCAACCGTCGTACTCGACGCGCCCTCTCACGCAATGTCGTTTTATATGGACGACATACGGCGTGGGGCACGGCGAGTACGGACGGAGTCGACATGCGCGACATCAGCCGACGAGGTCTCCTCGGATGGGGAATGGGAGCGGCCGCGGCGCTGGGCGGCGTCGCCGGCTGCTCGGAGGGATCGCCGCCCGAGCGGCACGATCAGGCGGCGAAGGCGGTCGAGCGGGCGAAGGCGAAGCCGATCGGCGACGGCTCGACGGCCGACGCCGGGCCGCAGCCGCATCAGCCGCCGGAGCCGGAGCGGCTGGAGCCGGGGCAGAAGCCGCCGCAGTTCGTGATCTTCTCGTGGGACGGGGCGGGGGAGGTCGGCAACGGTCTCTTCCCGCGGTTCCGGAAGCTGGCGCAGGACCACGGGGCGCGGATGACGTTCTTCCTCTCCGGGGTGTACCTGCTGCCGGAGTCGAAGAAGCGGCTGTACAAGCCGCCCAACAACCCGGTCGGCGCCTCCGACATCGGCTACCTCACGGACGAGCACGTCCGGGCGACGCTGGTGAACCTGCGGGAGGCGTGGCTGGAGGGGCACGAGATCGGCACGCACTTCAACGGCCACTTCTGCTCCGGCGAGGGGTCGGTCGGGAAGTGGGACGGGGCCGACTGGGAGTCGGAGATCGAGCAGGCGGTCTCCTTCGTCACGGAGTGGCGGACGAACACGGGGTTCACCGATCTGGACCCGCTGCCGTTCGATTACCGCAAGGAGCTCGTGGGCGCCCGGACGCCGTGTCTGCTGGGGCAGGAGAACCTGCTGCCGACCGCTGCGAAACTGGGCTGGCGTTATGACGCGAGTTCCCCGGGCGGGACGCAGGTGTGGCCGTCGAAGAAACACGGCCTGTGGGATCTCCCGCTGCAGCAGATTCCCTTTCCCGGGCATTCGTTCGAAGTCCTGTCGATGGACTACAACATCCTCGCCAATCAATCGAAGAACACCACCCGTGGCCCCTCGGTGCATTACCCGCACTGGCGGCAGCAGGCCACCGACGCCTATCTCGCCGGATTCGAGCGGGCGTACGAGACGAATCGCGCGCCGTTCTTCGTCGGCAACCACTTCGAGGAGTGGAACGGCGGCATTTATATGGATGCGGTGGAGGAAGCTCTCAAACGCATCGCCGACGATCGTCACAAGGACGTGCGCCTGGTCTCCTTCCGGCAGTTCGTCGACTGGCTGGACGCCCAGGACCCGGCCGTGCTGAGCGGCCTGCGCCGGCTCGAGGTCGGCGAGAAGTGGCACGCCCGGGCGGCAGCCTGAACCCGCGGGCGGCCGGAGCCGCTCCCGGACGGCCGCCCGAACCCGTACGAAGAGCCTGCAGGGGGGCGCGGAAGATCCCTAAACGGACCATGCGAAACTTTTCACATGAGTGCCTGCCGCGCCTTTCGACGCCCCGGACCACGCCGGCGTATCACCATGCCGGCCATCCTCGCCGCCGCCGCGGCGCTGTCCCTGACCGCCTGCGGTTCGGGTGACAACCCGAAGAGCGGTGGCCAGACCCAGTTCGTGCAGGGCACGGGCGGCGTCAGCGTCGTCAACGACAAGAGCGGGCGGCAGGACGCGCCCGACCTCTCCGGCAAGACGCTGGACGGCAAGGCGCTCGACATCGCCGAGGACTACAAGGGCAAGATCGTCGTCCTGAACGTCTGGGGATCGTGGTGCGCCCCGTGCCGGGCCGAGGCCAAGAACCTCGTCAACGTCGCCAACGACTACAAGGACAAGGGCGTGCAGTTCGTCGGGCTCAACACCCGCGACTCCGACCCCGCGCCGGCGATCAAGTTCGAGAAGGAGTTCGAGGTCCCGTACCCGAGCCTCTACGACTCCGCCGGCAAGCTGCTGCTGCGCTTCCCCGCCGGCAGCCTCAACCCGCAGTCCATCCCCTCCACCGTCTTCATCGACCGCGACGGCAAGATCGCCGCACGCGCGATCAAGGCGCTGACCGAGGACGAGCTGCGCAAGACGCTCGACCCGCTGGTCGCGGAGAAGTGACCCCGTGACCCCCGCCACCTCCGCCGCCGTCACGGTCGCCGTCGGCGAGATGAACCAGACGGTGCTCACCGGGGCGCTGCTGCTGGCCCTGCCCGTCGCCCTGCTCGGCGGGCTGGTCTCGTTCTTCTCGCCCTGCGTGCTGCCGCTCGTCCCCGGCTACCTGTCCTACGTGACGGGAGTCGGCGGAGCGGACCTGGCCGAGTCCCGCAAGGGGCGGATGATCGCCGGGTCCACCCTGTTCGTGCTCGGCTTCACCTTCGTCTTCGTCTCCATGGGCACCCTCTTCGGCTGGGTCGGCCGGACGCTCCTGGCGCACCAGGAGACGATCAACATGGTGATGGGGTGCCTCACCATCGCGATGGGCCTCGCCTTCATGGGGCTGTTCAACAGGTTCGGGCAGCGTGAATTCCGCTTCCACACCAGGCCCACGATGGGCCTGGTGGGGGCGCCGCTGCTGGGCGCGCTCTTCGGGCTCGGCTGGGCGCCGTGCATCGGCCCGACGCTCGCCTCCGTCCTGGCCCTCTCCTCGAACCAGGCCAGCGCCGGCCGCGGTGCGCTGCTGACCGCGGCCTACTGCTTCGGCCTCGGCCTGCCGTTCATCCTGACCGCGGTGGCCTTCCGGCGCGCGCTCGGTGCGTTCGGCTGGGTCAAGCGACACTATGCATGGGTCATGCGCGCCGGCGGGCTGATGCTGGTCGCGGTCGGCGTGCTCCTCGTCACGGGGGTGTGGAACAGCCTCATCGGCGTACTGCAGACGTGGTCCAACTCCTTCGTCCCCGAGGTCTGATCAGATGGGCAACACGAACGGCTCCGCCGCTACCGACGCCGAGGAGGCGGAGTCCGCGGGTTCCGCGATGTCGACGGCGCCCCGCGAGGACGCCGAGGCCGGCCAGGCCGTGCCCGGCTCCTTCGGCGGCGTCCGCAAGCCCGGCGCGCTCGGGTACGCGGCCTGGTCCGCCCGCGAGGCGATCGGCTGGGCCCGCTGGTTCTGGCGGCAGCTGACCTCCATGCGGGTCGCCCTGATCCTGCTCTTCCTGCTCTCGCTGGCCACCGTCCCCGGCTCCCTCGTCCCGCAGACCAGCGTGGACTCGGTCAAGGCCGAGGCGTGGCGCAAGAGCCACGAGACGCTCGGGCCGCTCTACGACAAGCTCGGCCTCTTCCACGTCTACAGCTCGGTGTGGTTCTCCGCGATCTACATCCTGCTGTTCACGTCCCTGGTCGGCTGCATCATCCCGCGCACCTGGCAGTTCGTCGGCCAGCTGCGCGGCCGCCCGCCGGCCGCCCCGCGCCACCTCAAGCGGCTGCCCGCCCACACCACGTGGCGCACGGACGCCGGGCCCGACGAGGTCCTGGCCGCGGCCCGCAAGCTGCTGAAGAAGCGGCGCTTCCGCACCGAGGCGGCGGGCGACGCGGTGGCCTCCGAGAAGGGCTACCTGCGCGAAGCAGGCAACCTCGTCTTCCACATAGCGCTGATCGTGATGCTCGTGGCCTTCGCCTCCGGGCAGCTGTGGAAGTCCGAGGGCCAGAAGCTGATCGTCGAGGGCGACGGCTTCGCCAACACGCTCGTCCAGTACGACGACTTCAAGTCCGGCTCGCTCTTCGAGGCCGGCGACCTCAAGCCCTTCAGCTTCTACCTCGACAGCTTCGAGGCCAGCTACGAGCGCACCGGACCCCAGCGCGGCACCCCGCGGACCTACGAGGCCCGCGTCACCTACCACGAGGGCTCCGACGGCCCCGGGCGCAAGGCGACGATCAAGGTCAACGAGCCGCTGCAGACCTCCGGCTCCAAGGTCTACCTGATCGGCCACGGCTACGCCCCGGTGGTCACCGTCCGCGACGGGCAGGGCGACATCTCCTTCCGCGGCGGGATCCCCTCGCTGCCCATCGACAACAACATCACCGAGTCGACCGTCCTGAAGGTGGGCGACTACCGCACCAAGGACGGCAAGAAGGACCAGATCGGCTTCAAGGGCAACTTCGTGCCCACCCTGGACCTGAAGACCGGCACGATGCTGTCCCAGTTCCCCGCCCTGGACAACCCGCGGCTCGTCCTCACGGCGTACCACGGCAGCCTCGGCACCGACGCCGGCACGCCGCAGAACGTCTACCAGCTCGACGTGTCCAAGATGAAGCAGTTCAAGGACAAGGACGGCAACCCCTTCGCGCAGGCCCTCAAGGTCGGCGACACCATGACGCTGCCCGACGGCGGCACCCTGAAGTTCGACGGCATCAAGCCGTGGGCCACCTTCCAGGTCTCCCAGCAGCCCGGCAACGTCACCGCCCTCGTCGGAGCGGTCGCGGCCCTCGTCGGAGTGGCGGGCTCCCTGTTCATCCAGCGCCGCCGCGTGTGGGTGCGGGCCGTCCGCGGCGCCGACGGGCACACCGTCGTCGAGGTGGCCGGCCTCGGCCGCAGCGAGTCCGCGAAGCTCCCCGAGGAGCTCGCCGACCTCGCCGCCGACCTGCAGGCCGACGCCCCGCCCGTGACCGCCACGGACGCCCCCGATCCCACGGACGCCCCCGACCCCGCGGAGTCCGCCGAGTCCGCGGATTCCTCCGCAGCACCCGAAGGAGCGCGCGCGTGATCCCCATCGCTGCCGCAGCCAACGAGAACCTGGCGAACATCAGCAATGTGCTGATCTATTCGGCCATGGCCGTCTACACCCTGGCCTTCCTCGCCCACATCGCCGAGTGGGTGTTCGGCAGCC
>NZ_JBAMDC010000539.1:0-3602 GCF_036961605.1 Streptomyces sp. KLMMK | reverse complement strand
CCCGGGCGTCCGCCGCACCGAAGTCCGCCGAATGAGAACGGGCACGTGATGAGCAGCGCAGCACAGCCTCCTGGGGACGTCGTACGGCCTTCCGAGAGCGCCGTACGGCCTTCCGAGAACGCCGTACGGCCTTCCGGGGAGCGGACCGTCGTCGCGGTCATCGGCGCGGGCACCATCGGGCTCGGCTGGATCGCCCTCTTCCTGGACCGGGGGCTCCGGGTCCGGGTCAACAGCAGACGGCCCGAGGCCGAGCGGGTGGTCAGGGAGGGCCTCGCGGTCTTCGCCGCCACCCTGCCGGGCGGGGCCGCCGACGTCGGCGTGCTCATGGAGCACGTGGAGTTCGAGCCCGACATGGCCCGCGCCGTCCGCGGTGCGGCGGTCGTGCAGGAGAACGCCCCCGACGACCTCGCCCTCAAGCAGGAGCTCTTCCGTACGGTCGAGCAGGCCGCTCCCGCGGAAGCCCTCCTCCTGTCCTCCACGTCCAAGCTGCTGCCCGACGACATGGGCGCGCTGATGGCCGAGCCGGGACGCGTCGTCGTGGGACACCCCTTCAACCCGCCGCACGTCGTCCCCCTGGTCGAGGTCGTCGGCGGCCGGCACACCCCCGCCGCGCTGATCGACGAGGTCACGGCCTTCTACCGGGCGGTGGGCAAGGCCCCCGTCGTCGTCCGCAAGCCCGTGCCGCGTTTCGTCGCCAACCGCCTGCAGTCCGCGCTGCTGAGGGAGAGCATCCACCTCGTGCAGGAGGGCGTCGTCACGATGGCCGAACTCGACGCCGTCGTCACGCAGTCGATCGGCCTGCGCTGGGCCACGGTCGGGCCGTTCGAGGCCTTCCACCTGGGCGGCGGCGAGGGCGGCCTGCGCCGCTGGCTGGGCGGCGTGGCGCCCGGCCTGGAGCGCGCCTGGCGCGCCCCCGCCGTCCCGGCCCTGACACCGGACGCCGTCGAGGCGCTCGGCGCCGAGGCGGACCGGACCTTCGGCACGGACCACGCCGCGCTGTCGCGCGCCCGTGACGAGAAGCAGAACGCCGTGCTCGACGCGCTCGCGCGGATCGACGCCCGGCCCGAGTCACTCAGGGAAGACGAGAACATGGAACTCCAGCCCCAGGCCCAGGCCCAGCCCCGGTCCGGGCAGACCCGCCCGCCCCAGCAGGGTGAACCGCACGTCGTGGACTTCTGGTTCGACCCGCTGTGCCCCTTCGCCTGGATCACCTCCCGGTGGATCACCGAGGTGGCCGGGAAGGCCCCGGTGACCGTCCGCTGGCACGCGATGAGCCTGGCCCTGCTCAACAGCGGCAAGGACATGCCCGAGGCGCGGCGCACGATGCTCGACCTCTACTGGGGCCCGGTCCGGGTGCTGGCCGCCGCCCGCGCCGCCCACGGCGACGCCGTCACCGGCCCGCTCTACACGGCGATGGGCTCCCGCTTCCACGCCCCCGGCGGCATCTTCGAGCCCGTCCGCACCGCCCCGGCCGAGGAGTTCCGCGCGGCGATGATCGAGGGCCTGGGCAGGACGCGCCCGGACATCGAGGCGGCCCTGGCCGAGACCGGGCTGCCCGCGGGGCTGATCGACGCCATGGACGACGACCGCTGGGACGACGAGCTGCGCGCCTCGCACGCCCGGGTGCCCTCGGACGGCCTCGGCCAGGAGCTGATCGGCGTCCCGACGATCTCCGTCGACGGCGGCGCGGGCCAGTTCGGCCCGGTCCTGACGGAGATACCGCGCGGAGAGCGGGCGGTACGGCTCTGGGAGGCCTTCCGGACCCTGGCCGGCGACCCGGCGTTCTTCGAGCTGAAGCAGAGCACGGGGCGCACCGAGCCCCTGACCCACTGACCCACTGATCCGACGATCCGACCGATCAACTGGAGGAATCTCAGATGCGTGTGATCCGTATCCGTGAGTTCGGGGGCCCGGAGGTCATGCGGGTCGAGGAGACCCCCGTGCCGCAGCCGGGCCCCGGTGAGGTGCTGATCGCCGCCGAGGCGGTCAGCGTGGGCTTCGCGCAGACGCAGATGCGGCGCAACATCTTCCCCGCGCCGATGTGGCGGCCCGAGTTCCCGATCGTGCTCGGTGGCGATGTCATCGGCCGCGTCGCGGGCGTGGGCGCCGGGGTGACGGGCTTCCGCGAGGGCGACCGGGTGGGCGCGTTCACGCTCCACGGGGCGTATGCCGACTACGTGGCCGTCGACGCGGCGACGGTCCTGCCCGTGCCGGAGGGCCTCGACGCCGCGCAGGCCACCGCCCTCCCCTCGCCCGGCCCCATCGGCACCGGCACCCTGGGCACGGCGAACCTGCGCCCGGGCGAGAGCGTCCTGGTGCACGCCGCGTCCGGCGGCATCGGCCACCTGAGCGTGCAGTGGGCCAAGGCCCACGGCGCCGGCCCGGTCATCGCCACCGCGAGCTCGGCCGAGAAGCTCGACTTCGCCCGCGCGCTCGGCGCCGACGTCGTCGTCGACTACAGCCGCGAGGGCTGGGTCGACGAGGTCCGCGAGGCCACCGGCGGCACCGGCGTCGACATCATCCTCGACAGCATCGGCGGCGACGTCCTCCGTCAGGGCGTCGGCCTGCTGGCCCCCTTCGGCCGCCTGGTCTTCTACGGCTCCGCGGGCGGCGGGCTGGAGATCCCCCGGATCTCCCCCATGGAACTCATCGAGATGAAGTTCATCACCGGCTTCGCCCTGTCCCGCTGGCGCGCCGCCCGCCCGAAGGAGTACCTCGCCAACCACGAGGAGCTGGCCGCCGGCCTCGCCGACGGCACGATCCGGCACGCGGTGCACGCCACGTACCCCCTCGAAGAGGTCGGCCGGGCCCACGAGGAGATCGAGTCCCGGGCCCACATCGGGCGCATCGTGCTGCTGCCCTGACACCCCCGCACGGAGATTGGAACCGCCTTGCCGGACACGAACGCCCAGAACCCCACCCGCCTCGCCGTGATCGTCGGCAGCACCCGCAAGGACCGCTTCGGTCCGGTCGTCGCCGACTGGTTCACCGCCCACGCCCGTGAGCGCGCCGACCTGGAGGTCGACGTCATCGACCTGGCCGAGGCCGACCTGCCGCACGTCCTGGAGGGACCCGGCGAGGACGGCACGCACCCCTCGGCGGCGGTGCGCGCCTTCGCGGCACGGATCGACCGGGCCGACGTCTTCGCCGTCATCACGCCCGAGTACAACCGCGGTTACCCCGCCGCGCTCAAGCAGGCCATCGACTCGGTGTACACCGAGTTCCACGCCAAGCCCGTCGGCTTCGTCAGTTACTCCGGCGGTGCGACCGGCGGCGTGCGCGCCGTCGAGCAGCTCCGTACGGTCTTCGCCGAGCTCCACACCGTGACCCTGCGGGACGGCGTGGCCATCCCCTCCGCCTTCGCCGCCTTCGACGACGACGGGCAGCCGCGGGACACCGAGGGCGTCAACGGCGCCGCGAAGAAGCTGCTCGACCAGCTGCTGTGGTGGGCCGTCGCCCTGCGCGAGGCGCGGGCCAAGTCCCCGTACACCGCCTGACGGTCCGCGCGCCGCGGCGGTGCCGAGCCGGCCGCCCGCCCGGCCGGCAGAGCGCCGTTCGAAACGTCCGACGTCCGACGTCCGATAGCCAACATCCCACGTCCT
>NZ_JBAMDC010000538.1:0-3641 GCF_036961605.1 Streptomyces sp. KLMMK | reverse complement strand
CCGCAGCGGCCGGCCCCGGCAACCCTTCACCGCAGGCGGACTCTGTGTGGCATTTTCCAGCGCCGCCCCGGCATGTGGTGGCAGGCTGCGAGGTCAGGAGACAGCAGCATGACGGAGCCGGAGGTGCGTCCCGTGGCGTCCAGTGTCAATCCCACCGTTAGGCGACGCCGCTTGGGGCAGGAGCTGCGCAAGCTCCGCGAACTCAAGGGCATGACCGCCGAAGAGGTCGCCGAGCGGCTGCTCGTCTCGCAGTCGAAGATCAGCCGCCTGGAGAACGGCCGCCGCAGCATCAGCCAGCGCGACGTGCGCGATCTCTGCGGGGTGTACGGGGTCGAGGACCACCGCATTGTCGATTCGCTGATGCAGATGGCCAAGGAGTCGCGCCAGCAGGGCTGGTGGCACGCCTTCGGCGACATTCCCTACAGCGTCTACATCGGCCTGGAGACGGACGCGGCCTCACTGCGCGTGTACGAGGCATCTCTCGTACCGGGCCTGCTGCAGACGCCCAATTACGCGAGCGCCGTGACCGAGGGCTCCTGGCCGGAGGCGACGGGCGCGGATATCGAGCGGCGCGTGCAGGTGCGGATGCGGCGGCAGGAACGGATCACCGAAGCGGAGAATCCGCTGCGGCTTTGGGCGGTCATCGACGAGTCGGCGCTGCGCCGGATCGTGGGCAGCCGGGAGATCATGGCGGAACAGATGCGCCAGCTCGTGCAGTTCAGCATGGAGCCGCACATCACGGTGCAGGTGCTGCCGTACGACGTGGGTGCGCATCCGGGCATGTACGGAAAGTTCTCCATTCTTGAGTTCAACGACCCGCAGGATGCCAGCACGGTCTATCTGGAGGGGATCACGAGTGACCTCTACCTGGAGAAGCCGAACGATGTGCAGACCTACAGCGTGATGTACGAGCATTTGCGAATGCAGGCCCTCAACGCGGATCACTCCCGGCAGTTCATCGACCGGGTCGCGGAGGAGTGGGCGGCGGAGATCTGAGCTCGGCGGCCCAGGAGGACCCGAGCGAAGCCGAGCGGACCCGAGCGGACCCGAGCGGATCCGAGCGGTCGCCGGCACGTCCGCGCTGCCGGCCGGCCCCGTCTCCCGGGCGGCCGCCGCACGGTACACCCTCCATCGGTCAACCGGGAAGGGCGTTCCCGAATATGCCATCCGGTCGAGTGAATGGCCCGTTCATCAGGTGATGTTGGCGCGTAACGTCGGTCGCACCTCGGGAAACCGGCGTTCCGACCGGCGTTTCTGATCAAGGCACATACTCACCAAGGCATGGGAGCAATCATGGCCATCCAGCAGGGAAACACCACGTGGCGCAAGTCCTCGTACTCGCTGGCCAACGGCGACTGCGTGGAGGTCGCTTCCCCTCTCCCCCAGTCCATCGCGGTCCGTGACTCCAAGGACCCCCAGGGGCCGATTCTCGGTTTCAAGCCCGCCGCCTGGTCCTCGTTTGTGACGACCGTTTCCCGTCGCGCGTACGACTTCTGATAAGTCCGCCCGATACGACGACTTCACCGCCCCAAGGCAGTTCCGCGCAGAGCCCCCTCGACTGGTCCGCCGTCCCGGCCGAGGGGGTTCCGCCGTATCCGGGCCCGGTCCCGGAGGCCGCGGCCGTGCGGCCACGACCCCGGATTGTGCAATCGCAACGGTCGCCGGCCCCCGGCGGCCCCGCCCGCTAGCCCTGCGGGTAGCGCTCCGTCCAGACCGCCGAGGCGACGTCCGGCCCGTGCAGCTGTGCCCCCTGGGTGAGCTCCAGGGCGAAGTCGTCGGCGAGTTCGGCGATCGCGGCGCGCCCCTCCAGCTCGGCCAGCAGGTCCGGCGGCAGCGCGGTCTCGCCGTGCAGCGCGCCGAGCAGGTTGCCGCAGATCGAGCCCGTGGAGTCGGAGTCGCCGCCGTGGTTGACGGCGAGCAGCAGCCCGTGCCGCATGTCCTCGGCGACCAGCGCGCAGTACACGCCCATGGCCAGGGCCTCTTCGGCCACCCAGCCCTGGCCCAGCGCTTCCAGCCGCTCGGCGCTCGGCGCCCCCTGGCGTACGGCGTCGAGCGCCTGCCGGAGCGCGGCCGTCGTCTCCTCGTGGCCGCCCCACTGCGCCAGCAGGTCGAGCGCCTGCCGGACCGACGTCTCCAGCGTCCCGCCGCGGACGATCCCGTGCACGATCGCCGCGAAGGCGGCCGCCGCCAGAATGCCCGAGGGGTGGCCGTGGGTCTGCGCGGCGCACTCGGCGGCCAGCCGGAAGACCTCCGCGGCCTCCCGGTCCACCAGCAGGCCGAACGGCGCCGAGCGCATCACGGTGCCGCACCCCTTGGACTCCGGGTTCTTGGGCGCGGCGAGGGTGCCCATGCGGTCGTCCGCAAGCCCGGACAGACAGGCGTTGCCCGGGGCCCGCTGCGAGTACAGCCACTCCTGGCGGCCCAGCCGGCCGAGGGCGGGGGTACGCACGTCGGGCCCCGGGTAGCGCTGGGTGGCCTCCCAGCGCAGGTACGCCCGGTGCACCTCCTCGGGTGCGGGCCAGGTGCCGCCGTCGCGCCGCACTTCGGCGCGGATCAGGCCGTCGACGGTGAACAGCGTCATCTGGGTGTCGTCCGTGACGGCACCGCGCCGCCCGTAGGCCCGGACGTAGTCGCGTACGCCGGCGGGCCCGTGATTCCCGCGGATCATGTCGAGCGAGTGGAACTCGATGCCCGCCCCGAGGGCGTCGCCGATCGCCCCGCCGAGCAGGCAGCCGCGGACGCGGGCGCGGAAGTCCTGCTGCTGCGCCCGGCTCCACAGTGCGGTGGTGGTCATGGTGTCCCGCCCCTTCCTGGTCTCAGCCCTGTTCCCGGTCCTGTCCTCAGCCCTTGAGCGGGCGGACCGTCTTCATGATCTCGTCGATCCGGGACTCCGGCAGCGCGCCGGAGACGCCCTGGTCGGCGTACACGATCCAGCTGCTGAATTCGCCGCTGGGGAGCTTCCACACGATGCTCTTGACGATGGCCGTGGGCGGTACGCACGGGCTCGGGCGGTTGAGGACCTTGACCTTGGCGGTGGCGGTCCAGCCCTCGATGCCGTTCTGCTTCCAGGGCTTGGCCTGGCTGACCTCGATCTTGGGCTTGTTGCTCAGGCCGCCGTACGCGAAGACGCCCCAGTTGCCCGCCCAGTTGCGGGTGTTCTCCTGGATGCTCAGGGAGGCGTCGCCGCCCGCCGTGCCGACGGTGGCGAGCTGGCCCTTGCCGGCCTCGCCGATCGCGTTGGGGTTGGCGGACGAGGAGCAGCCGCCCTCGCTGAAGTTGGCGATGTCGCGCATCGAGATCTGCGGCTTACCGGACGCGTCCGTGTACGCGATCACCGTGTCCTGGGGGAAGATCTTCCACTTCTCCCCCGCGCCGGGCACGTCGTACTGGAGCTTGTGCTCCTTGCTGGTCTGCGTCTGCCATCCGGCGGGCACGGCCTGCGGGCCACCGGCCGAGGGGGCCGCGCTGTTGGCGCCGCCTTCGGGGGCCGGCTGCTGCTGGTTGCCCGCGCCCGGGGCACCGGAGGCCTGCGACGTGCCGCCGGCCTTCTCCTCCTTCTTGTCGTCGCCGCCCTTGAGGAAGAAGAACGCGCCGCCGCCGATGACGGCGAGGGCCACGACGCCGCCGACGACGGCGAGCAT
>NZ_JBAMDC010000537.1:0-3642 GCF_036961605.1 Streptomyces sp. KLMMK | reverse complement strand
CTGTGTTTTTTTTTCTTTTCTCCCCCCCCCCCCCCCCCCCCCCCCCCCCCCCCCCCGACCCCACTAACGACAAGGCCTTGGGTATAGGTACGCCATACGCCCGGCGTACCATCCTTTCGGATGATTGAGCGGTTGAGGGTAATTTGAGCTAGTCGGATGACAAGTCATCCGGCCCGGACCCGGAGCCCCGCAGAGTCCTCTGCAGAGCCCTCCGCAGAGCTCTCCGCCGGACCCTTCGCAGAGCCCCTCGGCACCCCCTCAGATCCCCACGGGCAGGCCCCGGGGCTCCTTGATCCGCTTCATGATGATCTGCGAGTTGACCTCGGTGATGCCGGAGAGCGCGGTGAGGCGCTCGATCCACAGGCGTTCGTAGGCGGCGAGGTCGGCGACCGCGATGCGGAGCAGGCAGCCGGGGCTGCCGAAGAGGCGGTAGGCCTCGATCACGTCCGGGATGTCCTGGAGCGCCGCCTCGAAGGCCTCGACGGCCTCCCGGTCGCGCTTGACCTCGATCGAGACGAGGACCTCGAAGCTCCGCCCCACGGCCTCGGGATTGATGACCGCCCGGTAGCCCTGGATGACCCCGTCCTGCTCGAGCTGGCGGACGCGGCGCATGCACGGGGAGGGGGTCAGACCGACGCGATGGGCGAGCTCCTGGATGGTCAGGCGGCCGTCGTTCTGGAGCTCGCGCAAAATATTTCTGTCGATTCCGTCCATCGCGCAATTATCCACCACGCCCGGCGGTCGGTCGCGCTCAAATCAGCGATCCAATTGCGTCCGATTCGTCCTATCGTTTGCCCTCCGGCCGCCGCTCCCCCGTGGACGGCCGCCGTGATCTTCAGGCTGCAGAGCAGTGATCTTCAGAAGTGATCTTCAGAAAGGGCGGGTAGACGTGGGACAGGTCGTCGTCATCAGCACGGGCGGAACGATCGCGAGCCGCTGGCAGGGCTCCGGGTTCGCCGCCGACGCGCGGGGCGGGGACGTCCTGGCCACGGCGGCGGTGCCCGCGGGCATATCCGTGCGGGTCGTCGACCTGATGAGCGTGAACAGCGCCCGGCTCACCACCCGCGACCAGCTCGCCCTGCTGCGCACCGTGCACGAGGTCCTCGCCGACCCCGGCGTCGACGGCATCGTGGTCACGCACGGCACCGACACGCTGGAGGAGTCGGCCTTCTTCCTCGACCTCCACCACCACGACCCCCGCCCGGTCGTCTTCACCGGCGCCCAGCTCCCGCTCGAAGCGGCGGACGGCGACGGCCCGCGCAACCTGCACGACGCCCTGCTGACGGCCGGCACGGCGGCCGTGCGCGGCATGGGCGTCCTGGTCGCCTTCGACGGGCAGGTGCACGCCGCCCGGGGCACGATCAAGGTCCAGACCCTGGCCGCCGACGCCTTCGCCGACCCGTCCGGCAGCCCCGTCGCCGACGTCAAGGACGGCCGCGTCCTCGTCCGCCGGCAGCCCGAGCGCCCCGCGCCCCTCCCCCTGCCGCAGGCGGACGCGCCCCTCCCGCGGATCGACGTCGTCATGCACCACTGCGACGCCGACCCGCTGCTGTTCAACGCCGCCGTCGAGGCCGGCGCGCAGGGCATGGTCCTCGTCGCCACCGGCGCGGGCAACGCGACCCCCGAGGTCGCCGCCGCCGTCGAGGCTGCGGTCGCCCGCGGCGTGCTCGTCGCCCTGACCACCCGGGTGCCCTCCGGCCCCGCCGCCGAGATCTACACCCAGGGCGGCGCCGTGGACCTCGCGGCTGCCGGAGCCGTACTGACCGGCACCCTCCGCGCCGGCCAGGCCCGGATCGCCGTACTCAGCGCGGCCCTGGCCTCCCCCGGCGCGGACGAGCGGACACGCGTGCTGCGCCGGCTCGTCGCCGCACCCGCCGCCGAAGCCGCCTCCGCGCCCGTATCCGCGTAACCGCCTCCTCCGCGGCTCCCCCTCACTCCTTCCCCCGCGGCTCCCCCTCTCCTTCCCCCGCGGCCCTCCCCCCTCCGCTCCCCCACCGCACCCCGATCGGATCCCCCCATGTCGGCCTCCGCCCCCGGCTCCTCCCGCACCGAGCACGACCTCCTCGGCGATCGCGACGTCCCCGCCGCCGCGTACTACGGCATCCACACCCTGCGCGCCGTGGAGAACTTCCCCATCACGGGCACCCCCATCTCCGCCTACCCCGACCTCGTCACCGCCCTCGCCTCCGTCAAGCAGGCCGCCGCCCTCGCCAACCGCGACCTGGACCTGCTCGACGACCGCAAGGTGGACGCGATCGTCCAGGCCTGCGAGGAGATCCGCGCCGGGCAGTGGCACGACCACTTCGTCGTCGACGTCATCCAGGGCGGCGCCGGCACGTCCACCAACATGAACGCCAACGAGGTCATCGCCAACCGCGCCCTCGAACTCCTCGGCCACGACAAGGGCGACTACAAGCACCTCCACCCGCTGGAGGACGTCAACGCCGGGCAGAGCACGAACGACGTCTACCCGACCGCCGTCAAGGTCGCGCTGCAGCTCGCCGCCGAGCGGCTGCTGCAGGCCATGGACGTGCTGCGCGAGGCCTTCGCCGGCAAGGCGGAGGAGTTCGCGGACATCCTGAAGATGGGCCGCACCCAGCTGCAGGACGCCGTGCCCATGACGCTGGGGCAGGAGTTCGCCGCCTACGCCGTCATGCTGGAGGAGGACCGCGCCCGCCTGGCCGAGGCCTGCGCCCTCATCCGCGAGATCAACCTCGGCGGCACGGCCATCGGCACCGGCCTCAACGCCCACCCCAACTACCCGGGGCTGGCCTGCAGCCACCTGAGCATCATCACCGGCATCCCGCTCGCGGTCGCCGGCGACCTCGTCGAGGCCACCCAGGACATGGGCGCGTTCGTCCAGCTCTCGGGCGTGCTCAAGCGGATCGCCGTCAAGCTCTCCAAGACCTGCAACGACCTGCGCCTGCTCTCCTGCGGGCCGCGCGCCGGCCTCGCCGAGATCAACCTGCCGCCGGTCCAGGCGGGTTCGAGCATCATGCCCGGCAAGGTGAACCCGGTGATCCCGGAGGTCGTCAACCAGATCGCCTTCGAGGTCATCGGCAACGACGTGACGGTCACCTTCGCCGCCGAGGCCGGCCAGCTCCAGCTCAACGCCTTCGAGCCGGTCATCGCCCACAGCCTCCTCAAGAGCATCGGTCACCTGAGCGCCGGCTGCCTGACCCTGGCCGAGCGCTGCGTCACGGGCATCACCGCCAACCGCGAGCACCTGGCCCGCCTCGTCGGCCAGTCCATCGGCCTGGCCACCGCGCTCAACCCGTACATCGGCTACGAGCAGGCCACCGCCGTCGCCCAGGAGGCCCTGACCACGGGCGCCTCGGTGCACGACCTCGTCCTGGCCAAGGGCCTGCTCACCCAGGAGCGGCTCCGGGAGATCCTCCACCCGGACAACCTCGCCCGCCCCCACACCCGGACCGCGGCGACCGTCGAGGCCTGACCGCACCGGAAACACCGGCCGCAGGCCCTCCCCGCCCGGCCCCTCAAACACAGCAACCACCAGCACCAGAAAGAAGAAGCACCCCCATGGCAACGGCGCCCAGCGTCTCGTACTCGATGACCGTCCGGCTGGAGGTTCCCGCGAGCGGAACCTCGGTCAGCGAGCTGACCACGACGGTGGAGAGCTCG
>NZ_JBAMDC010000536.1:0-3651 GCF_036961605.1 Streptomyces sp. KLMMK | reverse complement strand
TTGACCTTGACCTTGCCGTCGACGATGCTCTTCTTCGCTTCCTCGATCTTGGCCTTGATGTCGTCGATGAAGCCGCCCGAGGTGGCCAGCGAGACGCCGCCGTCCTTGACCAGGTACGGGTGCGCGCCGGTCAGCGGCTTGCCGTCCTTGACGCTCTTGATCATGTCGAAGACCGCGACGTCCACGTTCTTCACGACCGAGGTGAGGATGTGGTCCTTGTACTTGGCCAGACCCGGCTGCTGGTACTGGTCGGAGTCGACACCGATGGCCCAGGCGTCCTTCTTGCCGGCGACGGCCTCGATGGAGCCGTTGCCGGAGAGGCCGGCCGCCGTGTAGATCACGTCGATGTCGCGGTCGAGCATGCCCTTGGCCTTGTCCTTGGCGGCCGCCGGGTCGTTGAAGCCCTTGTCGCTGCTGCCGAGGTACTCGGAGGTGACCTCGATCTTCGGGTTCGCGGCCTTCGCGCCCTGCTCGAAGCCCGCCTGGAACTTCTTGATCAGCTCGTTGTCCACGCCACCGATGAAGCCGACCTTGTTGGTCTTGGACTTCAGGGCCGCGGCGACGCCCGCGAGGTAGGAGCCCTCGTGCTCACCGAAGGTGATGCTGTCGACGTTCGGGCTGTCGACGACCGAGTCGACAATCGCGAAGCTGGTCTTCGGGAACTCCTTGGAGACCTTCTCGATCGACTTCGCGTAGTTGAAGCCGACGCCGATGACCGGGTTGTAACCCGCATCGGCCAGGGAGCTGAGGCGCTGCTCGCGCTCGGCCTCGGTCTCGCCGTTCTTGGCGGTCATCATCTTGCCCTTGATGCCCAGCTCCTTCTCGGCCTTGTCCAGGCCACGAGCAGCGGACTCGTTGAAGGAGTGGTCGTCGCGACCACCGACGTCGAAGGCAAGGCCGACACCCTTGCTGCTGCCTCCACCGGATTCGGTGGAGGACTCACCACAGGCGGTGAGGGTGAACGCGAGAGCTGCGGTGGTGATACCCGCGGCAGTGATTGTGGATACCCGGCGCACGAGGGGCCCCTTCACTCGAAGCGCCTCCATTGGCGCTGGACGCCGGAATCGTAACGCGCGTAGATGGACTGAAAAGGGGTACATCAAAGCCGTTATCGGATCGTCGCGAAGCACTATTGCCCCGATTGCTTCACGGATACATCCATCCAGCCCAGTCAGGCCTGGGATCGGCCGTCCACACCCCCGGTGGGTTTTACGTACAACGTGATCTGACCCCGAACCACCCAGGTTTTACGTACAACGTGACCTGGAACTCTCGATCCGGACCCGGGTCCGGCATCAACACGCCCAATGTGCACGCCTATGTGCAATCAATACGCACCCAAAAGCCGGTGCTTACTACAGCTAAACCAGCTGTCCATCCAGCAATGCCGCGGCCGTGAAGAGTTCCACGCCGGCGGTGATGGAACCCTCATCCACGTCGAAATCGCCGCAATGCAGGTCACGTCGGGTCGTGTCGCCCACCGGGCGGACGCCCAGGCGGGCCATGGCGCCGGGCACGTGCTCCAGATACCAGGAGAAGTCCTCGCCGCCGAGGCTCTGCTCGGTGTCCTCGATGGAGGCGGCGCCGCGGCGGGCGGCCATGGCACGCCGCAGCAGACCCACGACCTCGGCGTCGTTGACGACCGGGGGCACCCCTCGGACGTAATTGATCTCCGACTTGGCCCGGTGGAGCGCCGCGACCTCGTCGATCGCCGCGTGCACCAGGTCGGGGGCGTCCCGCCAGGCGTGCAGGTCCAGGCAGCGGACGGTGCCGGAGAGCTCGGCGTGCTGCGGGATCACATTGGGGGCGTGCCCCGTCTCCATCCGGCCCCAGGTGAGGGAGAGGCCCGAGCGGGCGTCCACCCGGCGGGCCAGCACCGCGGGCACGTCGATCGCGATGCGGGCGGCGGCGGTCACCAGGTCGGTGGTGAAGTGCGGGCGGGCGGTGTGGCCGCCGGGGCCGCCCAGCGTGACCTCCAGCCGGTCGCACGCGGAGGTGATGGGGCCGACCCGCAGGCCGATGCGGCCGACCTCGACCTTGGGGTCGCAGTGCACCGCGATGATCTTGCCTACGCCGTCCAGGGCCCCGCACTCGATGGCGTCGAGGGCGCCGCCGGGCAGCACCTCCTCGGCGGGCTGGAAGATCAGCCGGACGGGGCGGGGCAGCAGGCCCTGCTCGGCGAGGTCGGCGAGGACCAGGCCGGCGCCGAGGACCGCGGTGGTGTGCACGTCATGGCCGCAGGCGTGCGCCATCCTGGGGACCGTCGAGCGGTACGGGACCGTCTTGGTGTCCGGGATGGGCAGCGCGTCGAGATCGGCGCGGAGCGCCAGCATGGGCCGGGCGGGCACTCCCGGCTCCCGCCCGACGTCGCAGAACAGGCCCGTGCCCGTGGACAGCGTCCGCGGGGAGAGGCCCGCCCGCTGCAGTCTCGCCTTGACGGCCGCGGTGGTCCGGAACTCGCGGTTGCCCAGCTCGGGGTGCATGTGCAAATCCCGCCGGAACGCGATGAGTTCGTCGCGCAGCCCCGGGGGGAGCGTACCGGCGAGCACCCCCTCGCCCGTCCCCTGAGAAGTGGCAGTCCCGGCGTCGCAAGGCATCAGATGGTTCACGCAGGGAAGAGTAGAGCCCCTACCCGGGCAACTGCCCCCCGATCAAGAAAAGTTCAGCCGCATGGATGGCTCACCTGAGGGGTATGACCAGTCTTTACGGCTCAGGGAGCAGTCAGCGGGCTGGCCGGAAGTCGCCGCACATCCCGGGCCGTGTCCGTCACCTCGGCCAGGAATCCCTCCGCCCGCGGCGAGGCGTGCTCGGTGAGCCAAACGGGGTCGATGTCGCAGACCGCGACCGTGATCCCGGTGCCCGCGAGGGCCAGCGGCAGCGTGTGCACGACGGTCGAGGGGAAGCTCAGGACCGTGCGGCCGACCGGGCCGCGGCGGGCGACGATCTCCAGCGGGAGCTCGGGGCGCACGACTTCCAGCCCCACCGCGTCCGCTACCCGGCGCAGCTTCTCCGCGCTCTCGCGGCGGTGGGCGAAGTAGCGGGTGGCGCCGTGGGCGCGGGCGAGGGAGGCCACGGCCCCGAGGTAGCGTTCCGGGTCCACGACCCCGGTCTCCACCAGGGAAGTGCCCACGAGGTCCGTGCCGCCGGTGAGCCGGGGCGGGCCGAAGGCGGCGCGCGTCCAGGCGAAGTCGTTGGCCCGGACGTCTACGCCGGGTGGCGGTTCGACCGGCATCGAGGTGAACACCTCTACGCTCCGGCGATCGTTGGGCGTCAGCATCCGGCGCGCTGAAGCAGAGACCGGCGCGAAGATGAGATCGCGCGCCCCTCTACTGCCGCGGCGGTGCCACCGTACAAGGCTTTCGCCCCGGCCGAGTTGGGCGACGAACTCCATGGTGGCCGTGCCGTCGTCCACCACCACCAGCTCCCGGGCGCGGGTGATCGTCAGCAGCAGCTGGACGTAGCGCGAGAACGGGTCGCCGATCACGATCCGCTGGGCCCGGCGCAGCGGGCCCGCGAGGCCGCCGACCGTGGCCACCGGCGCCGTCGGGCCGCCCCGCGCCTCCTCCCAGCGCACCTCGTGCCCCTGGTCGCGGGCCAGCTCGGCCATCCGGCGCAGCTGGCCGCGCGACATCGGGTCGTGGGGCGCGAGGA
>NZ_JBAMDC010000535.1:0-3674 GCF_036961605.1 Streptomyces sp. KLMMK | reverse complement strand
TCCTACGGGCGGCTGCGCGCCCGGGCCGCCGAACTGGGCCTGCGGCCGGACGCGTACACGGCCACCGTCCGCTGCCTGTTGCTGACCGCCGACCCGCAGTGCCGTACGCGCGTGTTCTTCGGCGTCGGCGCGGGCGGCCTGTTCCGCCTCCGGGACGGGGTCTGGCAGGACCTGGAGCCGGACCCGCCGGCGGAGCGCAAGGGCGAGCCGGTCATCGGCTGCGGACCGGCGCCCGCCGACCCGGTGACGATGGACCTCGGCATCCCGACGCCGGGTCTCGCGCCGCCCGTGGAGCCCGTCGAGGTGGAGCCGCCGGGCGAGCCCTTCCGCTTCCGGGCCTCCGTGGCCCGCTCCGGGGACACCCTGATGCTGTGCACGGCGGGCCTCGCCGATCCCATGCGCGGCGAACAGGAGCTGGGCGGCCGGCTGGCCGAGCGCTGGGCGGGCGAGCGCCCGCCGGGGCTCGCCGCGTTCCTCGCCGACACCCAGCTGCGGGTCAAGGGATACGCCGACGACCGTACGGCGTGTGCCCTCTGGGAGGCGTAACCGGGCCGGTTCCGGGGCGGGGCGGTGACGTGGTCACCGCCCCGCCCGGCCGTCTCCGGGCCCGGTGCGGCGCAGCGGCGGCGGCAAGGTACGGACCGGTGCGCCGGGAATTCCTTCCAGCCCCGCACAAATTCCCGGACCGGCGCACGCCAACGGCATATTCGCGCACCGCGCAAGAGGCTCCGGGATTTTGGTCATATCACCATGTTGATGGCTCAACAGGCGTTGTCCAGCGTGGTCCGGGGCATGCATTGCGGTGAGTGAGCGCGAGCGTGTTCGAGGCCGGGGCGCCGGGGAGGGGTCGGGGCAGGGAGGATGAAACGGCAGGCAGCAGGCCGGGCGGGCGCGGAGGGTTACGCGGGGGAGCGGGAGGACCGTACGGACCACAGGAGCGGTTTCGGGGACGGCGCGGCGCATTCCGGGCCGCTATTCGAAAGGAGGCTCCGCCGCCGGGATCTCACCGGCGTCCGGGAAGTCCGGGCCGAGTTGCGGCGCTTTCTGGCCCGCTGGGGCGCGCCGGGCCGGGCGGAGACCGCCGAGCTGCTCACGAGTGAGCTCGTCACCAATGCGCTGGTGCACACCGACGGGGGCGCCGTGGTCAAGGCCGTGTTCACGGGCGGGGCGTTCGCGGGCGCCGCGTGCCGCGCGAAGGGGCGGCTGCGCGTGGAGGTGCGGGACTTCATGGCGGGCCATCCCGCGCTGGGCGGCCCGGGCACGGACATCGGTCCGGTCAGGGACGTCGTCCCGGAGATGAACGACATCGAGAAGGCGGCGACGTCGGGGCGGGGGCTGCTGCTCGTCCACGCCCTGTCGGACGGCTGGGGTGTGTGCGCCCACGGCGTCGGGAAGTCGGTCTGGTTCGAACTGGCAGCCCAAGAGCCCTGAACCGCCGCTGCGCGGCGACCCAGGGCTCAGGGCTCAGCCGAACTGCCGCTCGATCTGGGCCAGCTTGGCCTCGAGCGAGTCCAGGCGGGGGATCGCCTGGGTGTCGTCCTCCGCAGTGAGGTCGATCGGATCAGGGCGGCCGACCGCCTGCAGCGGACGCGCGCGGACGGGAAGCTGTCCCTGGTCGACTATGGAAGGGTCCGGCCCGATCTGCGCCGGCTGTGCGGCGGCTGTCACGGCGGGCCCGCCGACCTCGACCTGCCGGCCGCCCCGGACCCGGCCCCACACCCGGTTCTGCCGGTTGTACGCCTTGAGCCGGGCGCGCTCCAGCTTGCCGGCCTCCCTCCTGCGGGCCCTGGCCTGCTCCCGCTGCCGTTTGTCCTCGCGGACCTCCTCCACGGCCTCGTCCAGCGAGCGGACGCCCTCCAGGAGCATCAGGGACCACGCGCCGAAGGTCTCGCGGGGAGCCCGCAGCCAGCGGACCATCCGGATCTGCGGCAACGGCCTGGGCACCAGGCCCTGTTCGCGCAGCGCGGCCCGGCGGGTCTGCTTGAGCGCGCGGTCGAAGAGGACGGCCGCGGACAGCGACATGCCGGCGAAGAACTGCGGTGCCCCGGCGTGGTCCAGGCCCCGGGGCGCGTGCACCCAGTTGAACCAGGCGGCCGCGCTGGCGAAGGTCCACACGAGCATGCGCGAGCCGAGCGCGGCGTCACCGTGGCTCGCCTCGCGCACCGCCAGCACCGAGCAGAACATGGCGGCCCCGTCGAGGCCGAAGGGCACCAGGTACTCCCAGCCGCCCGTCAGCCCCAGGTTCTGCCGCCCGAACCCCACGAGGCCGTGGAAGGAGAGGGCGGCGGCCACCGCGGCGCAGCAGAACAGGAGGACGTACGAGGCGCTTCCGTAGATGGCCTCCTTGCGCCGTCTGCGCTCCTCGTTGCGCTCCCAGGAGTCCGCGCCGCCTCCTGCGTCGTCCGCGCCGTGCCGGCCGCGCGCGAGCACCGTCACCGCCACCACGGCCCCGGCGAGCGCCACGACACTGGGGAGCATCCAATTCAGCGGTATATCGGTCACTCTCATCTTGCGTCCCTTGCATAGCTGTACAGCCTTTCGCGCGCCATCCTCGCGGAATCGGCCCGTTCGCCAAGGGGTTTCGCGCCAACTGCCTGCCAATGGAGGGCAACGGCATACGGATAGGTGCGAAGAAATTCGAACGTCATTAAGGGAAGAGGGAATTGCGTTCCCTTCACCTCACCCGATCGAGTGGTGTGAGGCCGGTCAGCTTACGGACAGCCGCTGTACCCGGTCCGTGTCGCACGTACGGGGGCAGGTCGTACAGGCGTCCTCGGGGCGCACGGTGTAAAAGAGGCAGCAACTGACGCGGTCGCGGGTCGGGATCGGCTCTCCCAGGCGGCCGGTAAGCATCCGGAAGGCCGCGCCGCCGGCGTACGGCGGCGTCACCCCCGGCAGCAGCAGGGCCAGTTCGCGGCGCGCCCGTTCCTCCTCGCCGAGCAGTCGGCCCACATACCACAGCGATTCGGCCAGTTCGTCCGTCACCATGCCCCACAGGGCGCGCGGACCGCGCCGCATCCGCGGCTGGAAGCCGACCAGTACGGGTGTGAAATGCGCGGCAATGGAAGCGCGCACTTCCGCGCGCAGCGCCTCTTCGCCGGCAACGGTCCGGGCGCCCGGCAGGCTGGCCGCCGGGTCGCCGGGCAAACACGCGAACTCCGCCGTCCGGGCCGTCATCCGGCCCAGGGCGCGGTGGAAGGAGACGTCCCCGGCGGACAGTCGCGGCACCCTGCGGTGCAGGAACCACGGGACGGTGAAGAGCAGGCAGGCCGGCCATGCGTAGCGGTGCAGGCCGATGCTCGCGACGACGTCGGGGCGGCCCTGCGCCCCGTGGTCGCGGCGGATCTGCTCGTCGTCCCACGCGAGGAAGGCGTCCAGCTCGCCGCCGCCCTCCGCGAGCCCCGCGGTGCTCACCCAGCCCTCGCCGGTGCACGGGGGCCCGGCGGTGACGGACAGGGCGGGGAAGACCTCGGCGAGGCGGGCGTAGGAGTCCAAGAGCGAGGGCGGGGCAGTCGGGGCGGACGTCATGCGGGACCACCGAATCGCGATCGTTCTACGGGTAAGGCTTACCTTACCCCGGTTGATCGGGGTTTGAACTGCAGGAGGCGCCGCCTATGGTTCAGAAAGGACATCAGGAGGACCCCAATGGAGCAGGGAAGATCCCGCACCGCCCC
>NZ_JBAMDC010000534.1:0-3716 GCF_036961605.1 Streptomyces sp. KLMMK | reverse complement strand
CGACCGACGACCGCGAGCGCGGCGAGCGCGTCCGGCGCGAGGTCCTCGGCGACGAGCCCGTCGACCGGGACGGCTTCACCGGTGACTTCCACGACCTCGTCACCCGTTCCGCCTGGGGCGGCGCCTGGTCCCGGCCCGGTCTCGACCGCCGCACCCGGGCCCTGATCACCCTGACCGCCCTCACGGCCCGCGGCCACGTCGACGAGATCGCCCCGTACACCCGCGGAGCGCTCCGCAGCGGCGTCACCCCCGACGAGATCAAGGAGACGCTGCTGCACACGGCCGTCTACTGCGGCCTGCCGGCCGCGGGCGCCGCGTTCGCCGCCGCGCAGCGTGTCATCGCCGAGGAGGCGGGCTCCGGGGCGTAGCAGTATGGGCTCATGGAGCTCAAGCTGAAGCTGACGAAGAAGAGCCACGCGTGCGTCCGCCTGGAGAAGGACGGCCGCACGCTCGCCATCGACCCCGGGGCCTTCAGCGAGGCGGACGCGGCCGTCGGCGCCGACGCGATCCTCGTGACCCACGAGCACCCCGACCACTTCGCCGAGGACCGCCTGCGGGCCGCGCTGGAGGCGAACCCCGCGGCCGAGCTGTGGACGCTGCGCAGCGTCGCCGAGCAGATCGCTCCGGCCTTCCCGGGCCGGGTGCACACGGTGGGGGAGGGGGACGCCTTCACGGCGGCGGGTTTCGACGTGCAGGTGCACGGGCAACTGCACGCCGTGATCCACCCGGACATCCCGCGGATCACGAACGTCGGCTATCTCGTGGACGGTTCGGTCTTCCACCCGGGCGACGCGCTGACGCTGCCGGACGTGCCGGTGGACACGCTGATGCTGCCGGTCATGGCGCCCTGGAACAAGATCTCGGAGGTCATCGACTACGTGCGGGAGCTCGCGCCGCGCCTCGCGATCGACGTGCACGACGCGCTGCTCACCGATCTCGCGCGGCCGGTGTACGACCGGATGCTGACGCCCGCCCGGGTCGGCGCCGAGCACACCCGGCTGGCGCCCGGGGAGAGCGTGACCCTCTGACCGGTCCTCTGCCGCGCGGGGAATGTCGGACCCGGCCGTTAGGGTTGCTCCATGCGCATCGCCACCTGGAACGTGAACTCGATCACCGCCCGTCTCCCGAGGCTGCTGGCCTGGCTGGAGAGCAGCGGCACGGACGTGCTGTGCATACAGGAGACGAAGTGCGCGGAGGAGGCCTTCCCGTTCGACGAGCTCCGCGAGCTGGGCTACGAGGCCGCGGTGAACGCCACCGGCCGGTGGAACGGCGTGGCGATCGTCTCCCGGGTGGGCCTGGAGGATGTGGTGAGCGGCCTGCCGGGCGGCCCCGGCTACGACGGCGGGCAGGAGCCCCGCGCGATCTCGGCGACGTGCGGCGGCGTCCGCGTCTGGTCGGTCTACGTGCCCAACGGCCGGGAGGTCGGCCACGACCACTACGCGTACAAGCTCCGCTGGCTGGAGACCCTGCGGGACGCCGTCGCCGCCGATGCGGAGGGCGAGCGCCCGTTCGCCGTCCTCGGTGACTACAACATCGCCCCGACCGACGAGGACGTCTACGACCCGGCCGTCTTCGAGGGCGCCACGCACGTCACCCCGGCCGAGCGGGCGGCGCTCGGCGCCCTGCGCGACCTGGGCCTGTCCGACGTCGTGCCGCGCCCGCTGAAGTACGACCACCCGTACACGTACTGGGACTACCGCCAGCTGTGCTTCCCCAAGAACCGGGGCATGCGCATCGACCTCGTCTACGGCAACACCCCCTTCGTGAAGGCGAAGCAGGACGCGTTCGTCGACCGCGAGGAGCGCAAGGGCAAGGGCGCCTCGGACCACGCCCCGGTCGTCGTCGACCTGGACGTCTGAGCCCGGGCGCCCCGCCCGCCGCGCTCTCCCGCCCGCGCCGCCGCGCACTCCCGGCGGCCGGCGCGGTCAGATCAGCTTGCGCAGGTCGATCGCGTCGCTGAACGCCTTCATGCCGGCGTCGTTGGGGTGCAGGTGGTCGCCGCCGTCGTAGGCCGGAAGCATCCGGTCCGGCTGCTGCGGGTCCCGGATCGCCGCGTCGAAGTCGAAGATGGCGTCGTACGTGCCGCCGCCGGCCAGGATGTGCCGGTTGATGGCGGTGCGCTGGGCCTCGGCGTCCGGCGTGCAGTCGTAGAAGCCGCCGCAGGGCGCGATGGTGGCGGCGACGACCCGCAGCCCGCGCTCGTGGGCGCGCGCCGCGATCTCCTTGAGCCCGGCGATGACCTGCTCGGCCTTCGTGCCGGACCGGATGTCGTTGACGCCCTCGAAGACGATGACCGTACGGGCCGAGGTCTGCGCCAGCACATCCCGCTCCAGCCGGTGCTGGGCGCTGACGCCGCTCATGATGGTGCTGGTCCCGTCGCCGGGATAGCGGTCGGTCACCACGCGGTTGCCGGAGATGCCGTGGTTGAGGATCCCGAACCGCGGCACGCCGTGCTGCCCCCGCAGCCGCCGCGCCAGCAGGTCGGGCCAGCGGCCGTTGGCACCGGGCGTCGACCGCTCGCCGTCGGTGATGGAGTCGCCCAGTGTCACCACGGACCCGGGCCCGTCCGCGACGTCCACGCCCGTCAGCAGCGGCCACGTCGAGAGCGTCGCGGTGTACGCGCCCGCGCCGCGCTCGCCCGTCCGGTCACCGCTGCCGTCGCCGGTGAGGTAGGAGACCTGGCTGGTGTAGCTGTGCACGGGCACGGCCGGCACCGTGCCGGGCAGGTGGATGCTCACCAGCAGGTTGGTGTCCTCGGGCACCCTGAAGCCCAGCGGGTCGCTGAACGCCTGGGCGCCGGCGGGGATCACGGTGCCCGGGCGCCCGCCGAAGGCCAGGGCCCGCGGCGCGCCGGCCGTGGCCGCGCCCTTGCCCTGCAGGGCGACGGTGGCGTGGCCGATCCGCACCGGGCGCGGCGCGAAGGTGTTCTCCAGCCGGATGCGCGTCGCGGACCCGCCGGCGCTGCTGTGCACGACCAGCCGCAGCGTGCGGTCCGTCCACGGTCCGACGGCCGCGTAGCCGGAGGTGGAGGCGGCCCAGGTGCCGGTCCAGCCGCGGGTGCCGCCGCGCAGCGCGAGCGAGAACACGTGCAGGTCGCGCTCGGGCCCGGGGTCCTGCGGCAGCACGACGGATTCGACGTCGCGGCCGGGCGCGACCGGCACGGATACCGTGTACAGCCGGGTGGTGGCGCTCTTCCGCCCGCTGCCCGTATTGAGGTGGGGGAGGCCGACGGCCTTCGTGGTCAGGAGGCCGGCGCGCCAGTCCGGTGCGGCGAGCCGGTAGGTGCTGCGCGAGCCGTCGCGGTAGCGCACCGTGCCGGTGCCGGCGGCGTCGCCCCCCGGTGCGCCCTTGGTCGTGCCGGCGACGAGGAACGTCAGGGCCTCCCCGCGGCCGCCGAGCCGGACGGCCTGGCTGGCGGCGCGGACGTTGTCGGGCTTGCCGGGGGCGGAGCGGGGCCAGTGCAGCCGGGCGCCGTCGAAGGCGAGTTCGCGGCCGGGCGTCCAGTCGGCGGCCGTGAGGTCCTGGGCGGAGAGGGAGTTGCCGGCCCCGTCGAAGTCTGCGCCGCCGGGGCGGGCGTCGTCGCTGACCGCCCGGTTGTCGAAGAGCCGCTCCAGCGGGAGCGGCTCTCTGCCGGGTTGTGCACCGGGTTGGAAGCCGGCGGCGAGCGCCGGAGTGTTTGCGGCAGCGACGGCGCAGGCGGCGCCCACGATCCCCAC
>NZ_JBAMDC010000533.1:0-3710 GCF_036961605.1 Streptomyces sp. KLMMK | reverse complement strand
CGGGGTCGGGGACGATCCCGGCGAGCGTCCCGTCGAAGTCGAGCGCGACGACCGCGCGTTGCGGGCCGGCCAGGAGGGCGGCGAGGCCGTCGCGGCCGGCGGGGGTGACGGGGACGGGGAGGGAGGGGCTGCCCATGGGGCCGACCCTACTGGCTGGGCGCCGCCGGCTACCGGCGTTCGCGGCGTGCGTCCCGGATGCGCCGGAGCCGGTTGACGGTGACCGGGTCGTGGGCGAGGGCCCGCGGATCGTCCAGGAGGGCGTTGAGCAGCTGGTAGTAGCGGGTCGGGGTCATCCCGAGCCGCTCCCGCACGGCGCGCTCCTTGGCGCCGGGCCCGGAGAAGGCCCGGCGTTCCAGGGCGAGCACGGCGAGGTCGAGCTCGGAGAGCCCGCGCTCCGGGAGACCCTCTTCGCGGGGCTCCCGCTCGGGGAGATCCCCCCCGGAGGGCTCGCCGGGCTGTTCGTCGCTCACGCCGCCCAGCCTACTTGCCGTGGCCGGCCAGCTCCGTGGCGTCGGCCTCGCGCTGGATCTCGCCCAGGACGCTCGCGGCGTCGCCGCCCTTGACGACCACCGAGCCCATCTTCTCCTTGAGGGCCTTGCTGACCTTCGCCCAGGAGGTCTTGTCGACGGGGTAGAACTCGGCGTTCTCCAGCTGCTCCAGGAACGGCTTGAGGTGCTTCTTGCGGCTGTCGCCGGCCATCTTCTCGGAGGCGCTGGTGGTCACCGGCAGCAGGTCGTACTGGTTGGTGAAGGCCAGGACGTTCTTGGTGCTGTAGACGAAGTCGAGGAAGCGGCCGATCTCCTCGCGGTTGCCGCCGGCCTTGAACGCCATGATCCAGTCGGCGACGCCCATGGTGGCCTTGGCCTTGCCCTTTTTGCCCGGCAGCGGCGCGGTCCCGTACTTGATGCCCTTGGCCTCGGCCTGCTTCATCAGCGTGGGGTGGCCGTTGAGCATGCCGACCTCGCCGCGGCAGAAGGCGTCGAAGACGTTCTGGCGGTTGGTGCGGGAGGGGTCCAGGGAGCCGGTGAGCCCCTTGCCGACGAGCTCGTCGCGCAGCCACGTGAACGTGTCGATGTTCTCGGTGGACTGGATGGTGTACGTGCCGTTGTGGTCGGTGTAGCCGCTGCCGCCGCTGAGCATCCACATCATGGTCTCGGCGGGCGCCTCCTCCGGGCCGAGCGGCAGCCCGTAGGGAACCTTGACCCCCGCGGTCTGGAGCTTCTTGGCCGCGGCCTGAAGCTCGTCCCAGCTCTCGGGGGCCTTCACTATGCCGGCCTTGGCGAAGAGGGCCTTGTTGTAGAAGAGCAGCCGGGTGCTGGAGACGAACGGCAGGCCGTACTGCACGCGGGCCACCTCGCCGGCGCGGGCGATCGGGGCGATGATGTCGGCCTGGGTGGGGATGGTCAGCAGCTGGTCGGCGCTGTAGAGCTTGCCGGCCGCGGCGAAGTCGGCGTACGCGCCGATCTGCGCGATGTCCGGGGCCTTGCCGGCCGCGACCATGTCGGCGACCTTCTTGTCGACCTCGGTCCAGCTCAGGACCTGGACGTCGATCTTGATGCCCTTGTTCTCGGCCTCGAAGTCGCGGGCGAGGGCGTCCCAGTACTTCTGGGAGCTGTTCGCCTCGCTGTCGCCGTAGTCGGCCGCGACGACGCGCAGCGTCTTGCTGCCGGAGCCACCGTCGCTCCCGCACGCCGTCAGCGCGGGCGCCAACGCCGCCGTGGCGGCACCTGCCGCCGTCAGACCCAAGAACCGCCGCCGCTGCACTACTGCTTCCCACCTTCGTGGTTTGTGATCGTCCTGATCGTCCGCTGAAGACCGTAAGAACCGTGAGTTTCCCCCGCGGGCCACCATACGGTCCAGCCGACTCCGGTTTCGCTTCGGTATCGCCCTTCCCGCGCGGGGCGGGGGCTGCTATGCACGGAGATCACCGGTGAAAGGAGAAGAAAGCGCATGTCCGAGCACTCTCTCACCCCCTCTCTCACCCCCTCTCTCACCTCTGCGGAGATCACCACTCAGCCCGCCTGCTGGCGGCGCGCGGCGGAGACCGCGGCTGCGGCCGCGGGCACGACGGGCCTGCCACGCCCCGGGGAGCGGGTGGCCGTGACCGGCTGCGGCACCTCGTGGTTCATGGCCCAGGCGTACGCGGCGCTGCGGGAGGCGTCGGGGCAGGGGGAGACGGACGCCTTCCCGGCGTCGGAGTTCCCGGTGATGCGGACGTACGACCGGCTCGTGGTGATCACGCGGTCGGGGACGACGACCGAGGTGCTCGACCTCATCGAGGAGGTGCGCGAGCGCTGGGAAGTCTTCGCGCTGACGGCCGACCCGGCGTCGCCGGTGGTGCGCGGGGCCGACGGGACGGCGGTGCTGGACTGGGCGGACGAGGCATCGGTGGTCCAGACCCGCTTCGCGACGACGGCGCTGGCGTACCTGCGGGCGGGCCTGGAGGCGAGCGGCGCGCTGCCGGCGGGCGTGAAGGGGATGGCGGAGGCGGCGGCGGACGCGGAGACGGCGCTGAAGGACCCGCTGCCGGTGGAGGTACTGGCGGCCGGTCAGTGGACCTTCCTGGGCGCCGGCTGGGCGTACGGCCTCGCGCAGGAGGCGGCGCTGAAGATGCGGGAGGCGGCGGGCGCGTGGACGGAGGCGTACCCGGCGATGGAGTACCGCCACGGCCCGGTGGCGATCACGGCCCCGGGCCGCGTGGCCTGGCTCCTGGGCACCGCCCCGGCGGGCCTGGAGACGGACATCTCCCGCACGGGCGGCACCCTCGTGGCGGACGGCGCCCGCCTGGACCCGATGGCGGACCTGATCCGCGCCCAGCGCCTGGCGGTGGCGGTGGCGGAGTCCCGCAACCTGAACCCGGATACCCCGAAGAACCTGACGAGAAGCGTGATCCTGAACGGCTGAACTGTCCTCCCCCGACCTGACCTGTATCTGATCTGACTCGTATCCGATCTGACCGCCGGGCGGCCCCTCCCCTCCGACGCGGCGGCGCGCAACCACCACTGAGGCACCCGGCGGCGGATCCGCAGGCGCAAGCCCCCGCTCCTTCCCCGCCGGGCAGCCGCTCCACCCCGCCGCGACGGCGCCACGTTCCGCCACGCGGGTCGCCGGGCGGGCGCGGAACCCCGCCGGAGGCGGGGAAACACCCACCCACGGGCGAGTGGACTAGACCTTTCGTGCGCGGACACGCGACACTGTCCCCGTGAGACACGTCATCGCGCTCGACGTAGGCGGCACCGCCATCAAGGCCGCCCTGATCGGCCCGGACCACGAACTGCTGCACGAGGCCCGCCGCCCGACCGGCCGCGACCGGGGCCCGGACGCCGTCATAACCGGCATCCTGGACTTCGCCGCCGAGCTCGCGGCCACCGGCGAGGCCGCCTTCGGCGAGCCCGCGGCCGCGGCGGGCATCGCCGTGCCCGGCATCGTGGACGCCGCGGCCGGCACCGCCGTCTACGCCGCCAACCTCGGCTGGCGCGACGTCCCCCTGCGCGATCTGCTGAGCCGCCGTCTGGGCGGCACCCCCGTGGCCCTCGGCCACGACGTCCGTACCGGCGGCCTCGCCGAGGGCCGCATCGGCGCGGGCGAGGGCACGGACCGCTTCCTGTTCGTCGCCCTCGGCACCGGCATCGCCGGCGCCATCGGCGTCGAGGGCCGCATCGAGGCCGGCGCCCACGGCGGCGCGGGCGAGATCGGCCACATCCGCGTAC
>NZ_JBAMDC010000532.1:0-3718 GCF_036961605.1 Streptomyces sp. KLMMK | reverse complement strand
CCGCCCGGCGGCCCAGCACCGAGACCTCGCCGTCGGCCTCCTCGAACAGCCGGGTGTCCACCACCCGCAGCTCCGGCCCGAACAGCGTGGACAGCGCGGGCCGCGGCCGGCCCGTCTGCAGCGCGACGACCTCCCGCAGCACCCCCGTCAGCTGGTCGGCCATCTCCTCGGCCGAGGCGAACCGCCGCGCGGGATCGGGGTCCGTGGCCCGGACCAGCAGCCGGTAGAAGGACTCGTAGCGGGAGAAGACCTCGATGTGGTCCGGGTCGGGCAGGCTGTCCCGGAAGACGTTCGTGTAGCCCTGGAAGTCGAAGGTGAGCACGGCCAGCGTGCGGGCCACCGTGTAGAGGTCGGAGGCGACCGACGGGCCCACCTCGGCGACCTCGGGGGCCTGGTAGCCCACCGTGCCGTAGATCGCGCCGTCCTCGTCGTCCATCCGCCGGACCGCGCCCATGTCGATCAGCTTGAGCTGGTCCTGCTGCTGGATGGCGTTGTCGACCTTGAAGTCGCAGTACAGCAGGTGGCGGCTGTGCAGGTGGCCGAGCGCCTCCAGCGCCTCGATGCCGTACGCGCACGCCTGCTCCACCGGCAGCGGATCGCGCCGCCCGTCCGGCGTCCGCCGCTCGTTGGCGATCTCCTTCAGCGACTTGCCGCCGACGTACTCCATGACGATGTAGCCGTCGAGGCTGCCGGTGCGCTGGTCGAGGTGCTCGACGAAGTTGTAGATGCGGACGATGTTGGAGTGCTCGATCTCGGCGAGGAAGCGCCGCTCGGAGACCGCCACCGCCAGGGCGTCCTCGTCGCCCGTGTCCAGCAGGCCCTTGAGTACGACCCAGCGGTCCGACACGGCCCGGTCGACGGCCAGGTAGATCCAGCCGAGCCCGCCGTGCGCCAGGCAGCCCGCCACCTCGTACTGCCCGTGCACCACGTCCCCGGCGCGCAGCTTGGGCACGAAGGAGTACGGGTGGCCGCACTTGGTGCAGAAGCCCTCCGTGCGCCCCGGCCGGTCGCCGCGCGCCCGGCCCACCGGCGCACCGCAGTCGCTGCGGCTGCAGAACCGCTTGCGCTCGGGCACCTCGGGGTTGGCCAGCACTGCCGCCCGGGGATCCGGACGCGGCACCTCCGGCACCTTGACCAGGCCCGCGCCCAGCCTGCCGCGCCCCGACGACGACGGCCCCGTGCCCGCGCTGCGCACCGACACCGACCGTGTGCTCGCCCCCTCGGCCCCCGGCAGCGAGCGCGACAGGCGCCCCGACACCGACCGCCGCGACGAGGAGGAACGCGACGACGACCGCGACGACCGCGAGGACGACCCCGCGGAGGAGGAGCGGGACGACGAGCCCGACGAGCCCTGCGACCCGGCTCTCGCCCCGCCCTCCGGGCCGCTGCCCGGCGAGCCCCCCGCCACCCCCGTGGCGGGGGAGGAGACCATCCCGTTCGGCGAGACGACCGGCGCCAGGCCGCATGTGTCGCAGTACAGCTCGCCGCCGCCGACGTCCTCGTACGAACCGGCGCACCCCGGCCGCTGACAGGCCTCGCTCACGCTTCCCCCCTCCGCCCCGTGGGCTGCTGCCCGGTGCCCGGCGGCGCCGACAGCGCCTCGGCCAGCGCCTGCTGATAGCGCAGGACCGCCTGTTCGGCGGCCATCAGATCGCACGGCGCGCTCCACAGCATGCGCCGCGCCGCGTCGTACCGCTCGATGAGCAGGGAGTCCTCCGCGAGGCCGTGCCGGGCAGTCTTCGCCTTGTACGCGTCCAGGCGGCCGCGCAGCTCGGCGCGGACCGCCAGCGGGGCCGTCACCGCCGTCAGCGACTCGCGGGCGCGCAGCAGCTCCTCCTCCGAGCGCTGCTCCAGGCCCTCCAGGAGCGGCGAGAGCCGGTGCCACCGGGCGTGTCTGCGGTGCTCGGCGGCGGCCGACAGCTGCTCGTAGAGGGCCGTCGGCGGGCCCGAGACCGCCGGCACCACGGACGCGGCGATCTTCGACAGGACCTCGGCGCGGGCCTGCCGGGCCTCGTTCAGCGTGCGGTCCGCGCGGGAGAGGACGTCGCGCACGCGCATCAGCCGCCGCTCGGCGTCCTGCCGGACGTCCAGCACCGCCTCGACCTCCCGGCGGACGTCCTCCAGGGCCCGCGCGGCGCGGTCGTAGCGCGTGGTGTCCGGGCGGCCGCCGCCCGGGGCCGAGCTGGGCGAGGAGCCGGCCCAGAAGGCGACCGGATCGGATATCACCTCGTCCCGCAGCGCGGCCAGCTCGCGGGTGATCTGCTCCAGGTCGTCACCGGAGGGGTGCTCGCCGGGCCGGACGCCCACCGAGTGGGCGAGGGAGCGGGTGCGCCCGAGCTCGGCGGCGAGCAGGTCGATGCGGGCGGGCAGCGCGGACCACACGGCGTCGGCGATCACGACCACGTCGAGGGCCCGGGCGTACCAGCCGTTCATCCGGTCCAGCAGCTCCTGCAGGCTCAGCTGCTCGCTGAGGCGCGCCGGCAAGCCCTCCGTGCCCCCCGCGCCCACCGGGAGGACCGCCGTGCCGAGCGCGGCCGTGCCGTGGCCGGGCAGGGTGACGCCGGAGCCGCGCAGCAGCTCGGTGAGCTCGGACAGCTCGCCCTGGGTGGGCCAGCGGCGGCGGGCGCGCAGCTCGCGGGCGGCGGTCAGGGCCGCGGTGTAGGCGTCGAAGTACGCCCACAGCTGCCCGATGAGGGCCTCGGCGGCCGCCCACCGGCTCCTGCTCTCGCCGGTGAGCTCCGCCCCCTCCAGCAGGCGCCGCCCCGCATGGTCCTGGAGGGCGAGCAGCGAGGATTCGACGGCCTCGTGCTCCGCGCCGAGCCTGGCCAGCGCACGGTCCACCTCCTCGCGGGTCAAGGCCGGCCCGGTGGGCTCCGCGACCGCCATCGATCCCCTCTCTCCTGTCCGCGGCGCGCGCCGCGGGCGTGTCCGTTACGGCCGTGCTCCCCGGCCCGCCGTCAGTCCCGGTACTTGGGCGCCGGCGGGGCGGTGATGCCCTTCAGGTCGGCGGCGAGCCACTTGTCGTACGCCTTCATCCAGAGGCTTCCGGCGCCGCCCGCGCGGTAGTCCTCCAGCACCTTGTTGACCCGGCGTACCAGGTCCGTGTCCGCGAGGTTCATCGCCACGCCGTACGGTTCGGTGGTGAACGGCTTTCCGACGAGCTGCACGGAGGGGTCCTGTGCCGCCTGGCCGGCCGCGAGGGCCCTGTCGTTGACCACTGCGTCGACCTCGCCGAGCTGGAGCCGCACCAGGCAGTCGAGCTGGTTGGGGACCGTCAGCAGGGAGGAGCCGTGCGGCTCTTCCCGCACCTTGATCTCGGCCGTGGAACCCTCCGCCGTACAGACCTTCTTCCCCTTCATCGAGTCGTCGAACGCCGTCACCGGTGACCCCTTGGGGACCATCACCTGCTGCCCGGACTCGAAGTAGGCGGTGGAGAACGCCACTTGCTTGATCCGTTCGCACGTGATGGTCATCGTGCGGGCGACGATGTCCACCTTGCCCGTCTGCAGGGCGGATATGCGCCGGCTCGTGGGGATCGCGAGATAGGTGACCTTGCCGGGGTCGCCGAGGATGTCCTTGGCGAGGGCCCGGACGAGGTCGATGTCGAAGCCGCTGAGCTCGCCGTCGGCGGGGTTGCGGTAGCCCCAGCGGTAGCTGTTCTGGTCGACGCCGGCGATCAGCCGGCCGCGGGCCTTGATGCGCTGCACGGCCGCCCCGT
>NZ_JBAMDC010000531.1:0-3722 GCF_036961605.1 Streptomyces sp. KLMMK | reverse complement strand
CACGGAGACCCTGGTCGACCTGGTCCGCGCACACGTCGCGGCCGTCCTGGGCCACGCCTCTGCGGCGGAGGTCGAGCCCGACCGGGCGTTCAAGGACCTCGGCTTCGACTCGCTGACCGCCGTCGAACTCCGCAACAAGGTCAACACGGCGACCGGCCTCGCGCTGCCGCCCACCCTGGTCTTCGACTACCCCAACGCCACGGCCCTCGCCCGCTTCCTCCGGAGCGAACTGCTCGGATCGCAGGCCGCCGCGCTGCAGGAACAGCACGCGGCCGCCGCCGGCGACGACGAGCCCATCGCCATCGTGGCGATGAGCTGCCAGCTGCCCGGCGGCGTCGACTCGCCCGAGGCCCTGTGGAACCTCGTGGCGTCCGGCGGCGACGCCATCTCCGAATTCCCGGCCAACCGCGGCTGGGACGTCGACTCCCTCTACGACCCCGACCCCGACCGCCCCGGCAAGACCTACGCGCGCGACGGCGGCTTCCTCTACGACGCCACCGACTTCGACGCAGCCTTCTTCGGCATCAGCCCCCGCGAGGCGCTGGCGATGGACCCGCAGCAGCGGCTGCTGCTGGAGACCTCCTGGGAGGCCTTCGAGCGGGCCGGGATCACCCCCGCACAGCTGCGCGGCAGCCGGACCGGCGTCTTCGTCGGCATGGCCTACCAGGGCTACGGAGCCGACGTGCGCCGGACGCCGGAAGGCGTCGAAGGACACCGGCTGGTCGGCGGCGCGTCCAGCGTCGTCTCCGGCCGGGTGGCCTACACCTTCGGCCTCGAAGGACCGGCCGTCACGATCGACACGGCCTGCTCGTCCTCGCTCGTCGCCCTCCACCTGGCCGTCCAGTCGCTGCGCAGCGGCGAGTGCACGATGGCCCTGGCCGGCGGCGTCACCGTCATGGCCAGCCCCAACGTCTTCGTGGAGTTCAGCCGCCAGCGCGGCCTGTCGCCCGACGGCCGGTGCAGGGCGTTCGGCGCGGACGCGGACGGCACCGGCTGGTCCGAGGGCGTGGGCGTGGTCCTCGTGGAGCGCCTCTCCGACGCCGTCCGCAACGGCCACGAGGTCCTCGCGGTGGTCCGCGGCAGCGCGGTGAACCAGGACGGCGCGTCCAACGGCCTGACCGCCCCGAACGGCCCGGCGCAGCAGCGCGTGATCCGGCAGGCACTGGCCTCGGCCGGCGTCGAGCCGGGCGACGTCGACGTCGTCGAGGCGCACGGCACCGGAACGACGCTGGGCGACCCGATCGAGGCGCAGGCACTCCTCGCCACGTACGGCCAGGAGCGACCGGAGGACCGGCCGCTGTGGCTGGGCTCGCTGAAGTCCAACATCGGCCACACCCAGGCCGCGGCGGGCGTGGCCGGCATCATCAAGATGGTCATGGCGATGCGGCACGGCATGCTGCCGCAGACGCTGCACGCGGACGAGCCGACGCCGCACGTGGACTGGTCGGCGGGCGCGGTGCGCCTGCTCACCGAGGCCGTCGAGTGGCCGGAGTCGGACCGCCCGCGCCGCGCCGCGATCTCGTCGTTCGGTGTCAGCGGCACCAACGCCCACACCATCATCGAGCAGGCCCCCGCGGCAGCCGAGCTGCCCCCGACCCCCGACTCCGGCGCGGCTGTGCCGTGGGTGCTGTCGGGCAAGGGCGAGCCGGCGCTGCGCGCGCAGGCGGCCCGGCTGGCCGGTCACCTCGACGCGAACGACGGGTGGACGGCTGCCGACATCGGCCTCTCCCTCGCCTCCCGCGAGATGTTCGAGGACCGTGCCGTGCTCCTGGCGCAGGGCGCGGACGAGCTCCGGCAGGGACTCGCCGCGCTCGCGGCCGGCGAGCCCGCGGCGAACGTGACGCTGGGGCGCGCCCGCTCCGAGGGCAGGACCGGCTTCCTGTTCTCGGGGCAGGGTTCGCAGCGGATCGGCATGGGGCGTGAGCTGTACGAGGCGTTCCCCGTCTTCGCCGATGCGTACGACGAGGTGTGCGCGCGTCTGGACGCCCCGGTCGACGTCGACTCCGAGGACCTCGACCGGACCGGCTCCACTCAGCCCGCCCTCTTCGCGATCGAGGTGGCGCTGTTCCGGCTCCTCGAATCGTGGGGCGTCCGGCCGGATTACGTGGCCGGTCACTCCGTGGGCGAGATCGCGGCCGCGCACGTGGCCGGCGTGCTGTCGCTCGACGACGCCGCGAAGCTCGTGTCGGCGCGCGCCGCACTGATGCAGGCCCTGCCTGCGGGTGGCGCGATGGTGGCGGTCCAGGCCACCGAGGACGAAGTCCTGCCGCACCTGACCGACGAAGTCGGCATCGCCGCGGTCAACGGCCCGCGGTCCGTGGTGATCTCCGGCGCGGAGGACGCCGTCACCGCGATCGCCGAGGTCTTCGCACAGCAAGGCCGCAAGACCTCCCGGCTGAAGGTCAGCCACGCCTTCCACTCGCCCCTCATGGACCCCATGCTCGACGAGTTCGGCCGTACGGTGGCGGGACTGACGTTCCATGAGCCGCAGATCCCCGTGGTGTCCAACCTGACCGGTGACCTCGCCGGGTCGTACACCCCCGAGTACTGGGTCCGGCACGTCCGCGAGGCGGTCCGTTTCGCCGACGGGGTCCGGACCCTGCACGACCTGGGCGTGACGGCCTTCGTCGAGATCGGCCCCGGCGGCGTCCTCAGCGGCCTGGCACAGTCCTGCGTGGACGACGCGGACGCCGTGGTCGCCGTGCCCGTCCTGCGCACCGACCGCCCCGAGCAGCAGGCCGTCACCGCCGCGCTCGCCGCACTGCACGTGCACGGCGTCTCCCCGGACTGGCAGGCGCTCTTCCCCGGCGCTCACCGCGTCGCCCTGCCCACCTACGCCTTCCAGCGCGAGCGCTTCTGGCTGGAAGGGGACGAGGACCCGGCCGCCGCCACCGGCACCGCGGCCGACCCGGCGGACTCCGGATTCTGGGACACCGTGGAGCGGGAGGACGTGGAATCCCTCGCCGCGACCCTCGGCGTCGGCGCGGACGACTCGCTCGGCGCGATCCTGCCCCGGCTGTCCGCGTGGCGCCGCCAGCGCCGCGAGCAGTCGGTCGTCGACGGCTGGCGCTACCACGTCACGTGGAAGCCGCTCGGCGCGCTCCCGGAGTCCGGCGCGGCCGGTACCTGGTTGCTCGTGACGGCCGGGGAGAGCGAGTGGGCCGCCTCGGTCCGCACCGCGCTCGGCGAGCGCGGCCTGGACCTGGTCACGCTCGTCGCCGGGCCCGGCACCGACCGGGCGACGCTGGCCCGCGAGCTGGCCGGCACCGGCCCCCTGGCCGGCGTGCTGTCGCTGCTCGCCGAGGACGAGAGCACCTCGGCCGGCCACCCCGGTCTGCCGCACGGCCTCGCCGCCACCCTCTGCCTGGTGCAGGCGCTCGGCGACGCCGGTATCGACGCGCCCCTGTGGTGCGCCACCCGCGGCGCGGTGGCCACCGGCCGCTCCGACCGCGTGGACCGGCCGCTGCAGTCGCAGGTGTGGGGCTTCGGCCGCGCGGCGGCACTGGAGTACCCGCAGCGCTGGGGCGGTCTGCTCGACCTCCCCGAGCTGCTCGACCCCCGTACCGCGGCCCGCGTGGCCGCCGTCCTCGGACAGTCGGCCGAGGACCAGGTGGCGGTCCGCGCCTCGGGCGTCTTCGGACGCCGGCTCGTGCGGGCCGGCGGCGCCACCGCTCCCGCCCGGGCATGGTCGCCGCGCGGCACGGTGCTGATCACCGGTGGTA
>NZ_JBAMDC010000530.1:0-3725 GCF_036961605.1 Streptomyces sp. KLMMK | reverse complement strand
GTCGGGGCCGCTGCGTACCGTATCGTGCAGGAAGCGCTCACCAACGCGGTCCGCCACGGCGGGCCCTCGGTCCGCGTCTGGGTGACGGTGGCGCGCGGCGAGGACGACGGCGCCCTGCGGGTGACCGTGCTCGACGACGGCGGTTCGGGAGCGCCTGCGCGCGACCCCGTGCCGGGGAACGAGCCGAACGGCACCGGCGGTTACGGCATCGTCGGGATGCGCGAGCGGGCCCGCAGCGTCGGTGGAGGGCTGCAGGCCGGGCCGCGCGCCGGTGGCGCCGGGTTCGCGGTCACCGCGGTCCTGCCGTCGGCCCCCGCGGACGGGACCGCCCTCCGGTGAGCGCTCCGTGAGACGCCGGCGAGCGCGTGCGCCCGTGCGTGCAGTACCCGCCTCAGTGAACGACCCGCGCCGCGGGGCGCGGTGCGGGTCCCCACCCCGAAGGATGACTCCGATGACCTCAGCACCGAATCCGGCAGCAGCGCCCTCCCCCGGGGGGAGGGACGGCCGATGAACGCGCAGCAGCCGATCCGGGTCCTGCTCGCCGACGACCAGCGGCTCGTCCGCTCCGCGTTCGCGATGCTGGTGGACACCGCACCCGACATGGAGGTCGTGGGCGAGGCGGGCACCGGCCGGCAGGCCGTCGAGCTGGCCCGCAGCGCCCGCGCGGACCTGGTGGTGATGGACATCCGGATGCCGGACCTCGACGGCATCGAGGCGACCCAGCGGATCGCGGCCGACGAGGACATGGCCGGTGTGAAGGTGCTCGTCCTGACGACGTACGACACCGACGAGTACGTCATCGACGCGTTGCGTGCCGGCGCCTCGGGCTTCCTCGTGAAGGACACACGCCCGGCGGCGCTGCTGGAGGCGATCCGGACCATCGCCGCCGGGGAGGCGCTGCTGTCGCCCGGCCCGACCTCGCGCCTGATCGCCCGGGTGCTGCGGGCGCCCAGGGCGGACATCCCGGCCGGTTTCGTGACCAACGGCCTGGCGGTGCTCTCGGTCCGCGAGCGCCAAGTGCTGACCCTGGTGGCCAGGGGTTTGAACAACGCCGAGGTGGGCGATGTGCTGGGGCTCAGCCCCCTCACCGCCAAGACCCATGTCAGCCGGATCATGGGCAAGTTGTGCGCCCGCGACCGGGTCCAGCTGGTCATCGCCGCGTACGAGGCGGGGCTGGTGACGCCGGGCGCCGTGCCGGGCGTACCGCCCGCCGGGGGCGGCGGGGGCGGCGCCTACTCTTCCTGAAGGCCCCCTGAAGGGAACGGGCGCCCTGCCTACGCCACAGGGCGGAACGCCGGGGGCGGCCCGTGTCATCCGTGCGTTGACACCGTGTTGAGCCGGGCGCGCACGCGCCTCAATGAACGTTCGAGGCGCCCGCCCGGCTCCGCCATCCGTTGAGGGCGGAAAGGGGCCCGGGGATGGATGACGCCGGTTGTTCCACGTTGCAAGGATTGGGCGCCGAAAGGGGGAAAAAGCTGTCCAAGCTCCTGTTCTGATCTCCGGCGGAAATCGCTGTGGGGGGAAATTCGTGCAAATTGAAATACTCGGTCCGGTGCGCGTCAGCGTTGCGGAGAGGAGCAGCGACATTCGGGCCAGCAAGGTCCGTTCCATGCTCGCCACCCTCGCCCTCCGGGCGGGTCGGGCGGTATCGCACATGGAGCTCGTCGACGAGCTGTGGTGCGGTTCCGCCCTCGGCAATCCCCGCAACGCCCTGCAGGCCCAGGCCACCAGGGTGCGCAAAGTACTCGAGGCACACACCCCGATGCACCGCACGACCGTCCTGCGCGCCGTCCCGAACGGATACCTGCTGGACGTGCCCGCGGAGTGCGTCGACGCCAACAGATTTCTCGATCTCGCCTCCCGCGGCGGAGCCGCGCTGACCACCGACCCCGAGCGGGCGGCGAGGATGCTGGAATCCGGTCTGCGGCTGTGGCGCGGCCCGGCCCTGTTCGACGCCGGGGAGGGGCTGCGGTGCGCGAGCGCCGCGACCCTCTTCGAGGAACGCCGGCTGACCGCGTGGGAGGACCTGGTGAGCGCCCGTCTGGTGCTAGGCCACAACGCCCAGGTGATCGCCGAACTGCAGCAGCTCGTCGCGCAGCACCCGCTGCACGAGCGGTTCTGCGAGCTGCTGATGCTGGCGCTGTACCGGTCCGGGCGGCAGAGCGAGGCACTGGAGCGCTTCCGCCTGACCCGCAAGCGGCTGGACGAGCAGCTGGGCATCCAGCCGGGTGCCGGGCTGCAGCGCCGCCACGCCGAGATCCTCGCCCAGGATCCGGCGCTGGCACAGCCGGGCGCGCTGTGGAACGGGCGGCGCGAGCCGCTCGCGACCAGCGCGTAGCGCCCTGCGGGCGGGGCTCGACCGCACCGCACGGTGCCGCAGCGCCCGCTTCGGCACCGCCGGAAGCCGGCGCCGGCCCCGCACCGCGGTGGCGCAGAGAGGTTGCCGGACCCGGCAGCACCGAGACAACTGGAGCCGTCCCGCATGCACTCCGAGTCCGACGCGCGTGGTGCCACCGGCACCACGCGCACACCGCAGAACGAACCCGTCGCGATCGTCGGGATCGCGGCGCTCTACCCCGGCATCCGGGGAGCCGACGCGTACTGGAGGGCCCTGACCGAGCCTCCTGCGGATCCCGGGTCCGGCCCGGCGCCGTCGCTCGCCGGCATCGAGGTCGACGTCGCACGGTTCGGCATACCGCCCGCGCAGGCCGGGGCGCTCACGCGTATGCAGCTGCTGATGCTGGAGGCGGCCCGCGAGTGCCTGGAGGACGCCAAGGCCGGCGACCTGACGCTGCGGGCCGAGCGCACGGACGTGGTGGCCGGGGTGTGTTCCGGCCTGGACCGGCAGTACGCCAACGCGCTGCGCGTCGAGGGCGGCCGGTACGCCCGGGAGCTGGAACGGGCGGTGTCCGCACCGGAGTTCGGCGGCTCGGCCCGTACCGCCGCGCAGGCCGCCGACGAGCTGCGCACGGCCCTGGTGCGGCGCCTGGGCGCCTCGCCGCACGACCGGGTCGGGGAGATGGCGAGCACCATCCCCGCCCGGATCGCGAGCGCGTTCAAGCTCCGGGGCCGCACCCTGGCCCTGGAGTCGGCCGACGCGACGTCGTTCCTGGCGATCGCGCACGCCCTGGACAGCCTGCGCGGCGGGCTGTCGGAGGCCGTGCTGGTGGTGACCGGCCAGCGCGAGGAGGGCCCGTACCTGCGGGCGGCGCTCGCGGCCAAGGGCCTCGTCGCGCCGCGCACCCGGCCCTTCGCCGCGGACGGCGACGGCTTCGCGCTCGGCGAGGGCGTGGGCGCGCTGCTGCTCAAACGGCTGTCGTCCGCGGTCCGCGACGGGGACCGCATCTACGCGACGGTCCGCGGGTGCGCGGTGCACCACGAGGGGCGCCCGGGCGTCTTCCGCTATTCCACGTCCGTGGAGCGGCGCGCGGAGACGGCCCGGGCCGCCCTCCGGGAGTGCGGCGCCTCCCCGGGCACGATCGGCTACGTGGAGTGCGGCGCCTCCGGCGTGGCGCGCGAGACGGCCGCCGAACTCGCCGCGCTGGCATCGGTGTTCGCGGCCGCGGAGCCCGGATCCGTGGTGGTGGGCAGCGTGCGCGACCGGCTCGGGCACACCTTCGCCAACGCCGGCCTGGCCGGCGTCACCAAGGCGGCGCTGGCGCTGTACCACCAGCGCCTCCCGGCCCGGCCGCCGCAGGCGCCCGGGGCGGCGCAGGACCTGTCCG
>NZ_JBAMDC010000053.1:0-27717 GCF_036961605.1 Streptomyces sp. KLMMK | reverse complement strand
CGCTCCCCCGCCGCCTTCCCCTTCGCCGCCGTGCGCTCCGGCTCCCGGGCCCGCAGCACGCCCGCCCCGGCCACCAGCCCCGCCGTCAAAACGGTGACCAGGCCGAACGACGTCACCAGCGAACTGGCGTCCGCGATCTGGCCGATGGCGGCCGGGGCCACGAGCCCCGAGGTGTAGGTGATCGTCGCGACGCCCGCGATCGACTGGCTCGGCGCGGGCCCGCTGCGCCCCGCCGCCGCGAAGGCCAGCGGGACCACGACGGCGATGCCCACGCCGATCAGCGCGAACCCGGCGATGACGGAGGCCGCGCCCGGGGCCGTCACCACCAGCACCCCGCCGGCCGTGGCCAGCACCCCGCCGGCCCGCACGGTCCGCACGGGGCCGAAGCGCCCTACGACCGGGTCCCCGGCGAACCGGGCGAGGGCCATCGTGCAGGAGAACGCCGTGGTGCAGGCGGCGGCGACGCCGGGGTCGGAGCCGATGACGTCCCGGAGGTAGACCGCCGACCAGTCCAGGCTCGCGCCCTCGGCGAAGACCGCACAGAAGCCCACCGCGCCGATGACGAGCGCGGACCGGGGCGGCAGGGCGAACCGGGGCGGCGGGTGCTCGTCGGAGGCGGTGCGCAGGTCGAGCACCCAGTGGCAGGCCGCCGCGCCGAGCACGGCCAGCACCGCGGCCGCGAAGCCCAGGTGGACCCTGGCGTCGAGGCCTGCGTGGGCCGCGGCCGCACCGGCCGCCGACCCCGCGAGCGCGCCCGCGCTCCACATCCCGTGCAGGCCCGACATGACCGGACGGCCCAGCCGCTCCTCGGTCTCCACGCCGAGCGCGTTCATGGCGACATCCGCCATGCCGGACGTCGCCCCGTAGACGGCCAGCGCCCCGCAGAGCGCGAGCAGCCCCGGCGAGAGCGCGGGCAGGGCCACGGAGGCGCACCACAGGGCGATCAGGGCGCGCAGCGCGGCCCGGGAGCCGAAGCGGTGGCTGATGCGGCCCGCGAGCGGCATGGCGCACGAGGAGCCGACGGCGGGGAGGACGAGCGCGAGGCCCAGTTCGCCTGAGCTGAGGTCCAAGTGGCTCTGGATCCAGGGGATGCGGGTGGCGAAGCTGCCGGTGACCGCGCCGTGGACGGCGAACACCGCGGCCACGGCGAACCGTGCGCGGCGCAGCCGGCCGTCGGTGCGGCCCCGGGTCCCGCCGCCGGTCCCGTCTCTGGCGTCCATGGCGCCTCATCCTCCCGGACGGGGCCCGCGCGGGTCGACCCCGCCACGGGCCCCGGATGCGGACCGGGGCGCGGGCTCAGCAGGCGCCCGCGTCCTGCCACACCCCCCATTCACCGGTGGTGCCGGGCTCGTCGCCCTGGGTCCACCACCGGGCCTTCCAGGAGTGGGACTTCCAGGAGACGGTGGCGCCGCCGTTGTAGACGGCCCCCTTGTCCCACTGGGGCGCGGTGCAGGTACCGCCGGTGGGCTTGCCGGTGGGGGTGCCGGTCGGCGTCCCTGTCGGGGTGGGCGTGGGGCCGCCGGGGTCGGTGACGGTCGTGCCGCGGGCGTGGTCTCCGGCGAGTGCGTAGGTCCTGCCGCCGAAGCTCACGCTCCAGTTGGACGGGGTCGACACCGGCAGGTAGTAGACGAAGTCGAGGTCCGCGGAGGCGCCGGGCGCGAGCGGCTGGGAGGCGGGGAGCTTCACGGAGACCCGGTTGTAGTCGCCCTTGAGGCCGCCGATGTTGTTGCCGGCGGTGTGGTCGCTGCGGACGACCTTCAGTCCCCAGCCCGACTGGTCCTTGGCGTTGCCGGGCGCGGAATTGGCGTAGTCGAACTGGAATTCCGTGCCGCCGGGGAGCGTGGCCTTGGTCCGGTTGGTGATGTGGATCTTCGGGTTGATCGGGTAGTTGCTGTCGCCGAGCGGGAAGTTCGTGAAGCTCACGTCCACGTCGAGGGCCTGGGCGGGCAGCTCGGTGGTCGCGCGGCGGGCGCCGTAGGCGGGGGCGGCCTTGAACGCGTCGTACATGGCGGTGGTGAGGGTGGTGCCCGGTTCGTACTGCCCCTTGGCGGCGTTCCAGCCGTAGTCGCCGGCGAGTTCCCAGACCATGGTCCCGCCGAGGCCCTTGTCGACGACGTACTGGGCCTTGGCCTTCACCGACTGCTCGTCCTCGGTGGACAGGAAGACCTTCTTCTCCGCGTTCCACAGCCAGGGCGCGGTCAGACCCGTGTCGTAGTTGCGGGCGTAGGTGCCGGTGAGCTTGGTGCCGGCGGGGAAGCCGTACTTCCCTGCATAGTCCCCGACGACGCCCTTCTCCAGGTTCTTGGCGTGCCACATCGGGTTGGAGCCGGCCGGGGACTCCTTGCCGGCGTCGTCCTTGTCGTGCCAGAGGTTGTCGATGCCGACGGCGCCGTCGCCGCAGGTGGTGAGCCCGGAGCCGGCCGGGCAGGAGGTGGTCTTCGCCGTGCCCCACAGGCCGTTCGTGCCGCCGGTGACGTTCTTCCAGCCGCGTGTGTAGTACGGCAGCCCGAGGTTGATGCGGCCCGCGGGCATCGATCCGCGGAAGTAGTGGTAGGCCCAGTCGCCGTTGAGGTAGCCGATCCCGCCGTACTGGGCGGTGGTGTAGACGCCCCACTTGGCGAGCTCGGCGTCCTTTCCGTCGTCGTGGAGCGCGGCATTGGGCCCGACGAATTCGTTCCAGGCGCCGTGCAGGTCGTACGACATCACGTTGACGTAGTCCAGGTACTTCGTGGTCTGGTACGTCTCCATGCCGCGCAGCAGGTATCCGGAGGAGGGTGCGGCGACGGAGAGGAGGTAGTGCTTTCCGTCCGCCGCCCCGGCCCGGTCGAGCTTTTCGCGGAGTGTTTTCATCAGCGCCGCGTAGCCCTTGTTCAGGCCGCCGCGCCGGGCGTTGGCGAGCGCCCAGTCCTTGGGGTTTCCGGCGTCCTTCATCGACGTGGGGTATTCGTAGTCGATGTCGACGCCGTTGAATCCGTATTTCTTGACGAAGGCGACGGCCGAATCGGCGAAGGTGTCGATCCCGGCCTGGTTGACCGAGCCGTCGGCGTTGGTGGCCGTCCTGTAGAAGCCGCCGGAGTCGACGCGCTTGCCGTTCTCGTCGATGTAGCCGCCGGTCTCGGCCCAGCCGCCCACCGAGATGAGGGTCTTCACCTGGGGGTGCTGTTTCTTGTACTTGTTCAGCAGGTTGAAGTGGCCCTTGTAGGGCAGGTCCGGGTCCATTTCGGCGCCGGGGACGCCCGGCCAGGTCATGCCGGTGGCGGGGTTGCCCGCGCCGTCCGCGCCGACGGAGATCTTGTCGTCGGGGCCGACGTGCGCGAAGGCGTAGTTGAGGTGGGTGACCTTGTCCCAGGGGATGTCGGGGGCGAGGTAGGCGGGGGTGCCATCCTTGCCGGTGCGCCAGCCCGTGAAGTAGCCGATGACGCGGCGCTGGTGGTCGGCGCCCATCTTCTCGCGGCCGGCGGAGTCGTAGACGGAGCAGTAGGGGACGTCGGTCCCGGGGGTGGTGTAGAGGCCGTCGGGGCGGCAGGCGGCGTGGTCCTCGGCGTGCGACGTGGTCGCCGAGACCGTGCCGATCAGCAGCCCGGCCAGGGCGGTGCCGACGGCGGCGACGGTGATCCCGCGGCGGGCGCGGGGGCCGGTACAGGATCTCTCCCGGCGCTGCCGGTTCTCTCGGAACAACACGATCAGGTCCTCCAGGTGGGGTGCCCGGCGCGGCCGGGCGGGCGGGGGGTGAGCGTCGTGCTGTGGCCCGCCGGTGTGCGCCCACCGGCGGGCCGTACTCCTCGGAGGTGTGGCAGAGGTTAAGAGGACTAGACCAGTGCGTCAATAGGTACGGACCAAGTCCGGGAACGGCCCGAAATGCGGAGCCCGGCACTCCGCCGCAGGGCCGCTGACCAGGGCCCCCGCGGCCCTCCCGCCCATTTCCCGCCCGGCGTGTCCAGTGCGTCACATCGCCGTGGACACCGCGCCGCCGCCCGGCGTACGCTCGATCCCGTCGACCAGCGGTTTTGAGAAGCCGCGGGCCGTACGCATGTAGCATGACCTGAAATTCAGAAACGCAGCGCACTCCGGGGTCGGTGAAAGTCCGAACCGGCGGTTACAGTCCGCGACCCGTCCGCAGCCAGCGGCCGGTTGACCAGGTGAAATTCCTGGACCGACGGTTAAAGTCCGGATGGGAGGCAGTGCGCGGCGGGTACGCATCGGCACACCGTCGCAGGTGGCCCGCCCTCACCGGGCGGCCCTTCCCGCGCGGCCCCGCAAGGGCCGTGGTGTCCCCCGTTGCGGCGTACCCGCTTCTTTCCGTCGTCCCGTACGACAGCCCCGGAGTCCGTGCCCGAAGAGGCAGGAGGACCCGGTGGCCACCGCGACCGAAGCAGACGCGATGCGACGCGCCGTAGCGCTCGCCGCTCGCGCCCTTGGCGCGACGAGCCCCAACCCCGTCGTCGGCTGCGTCATCCTCGGCCCCCGGGGCACCGTCCTCGGCGAGGGATGGCACCGCCGCGCCGGCGGCCCGCACGCCGAGGTCGAAGCCCTCGCCGCGGCCTCCGCCGCGGGTCACGACGTGCGCGGCGCCACCGCCGTCGTCACCCTCGAACCCTGCAACCACACCGGGCGCACGGGCCCCTGCGCCCAGGCCCTGATCACCGCCGGCATCGGCCGGGTCGTCTACGCCGTCGCCGACCCCACCGACGCCGCCACCGGCGGCGCGGCCACCCTGGCCGCCGCCGGCGTCGACACCGAGGGCGGCCTCCTCGCCGAAGAGGCCGCCGCCGGCAACGCCGCCTGGCTCACCTCGGTGCTCCACGGGCGCCCCTTCGTGCTGTGGAAGTACGCCGCCACGCTCGACGGGCGCAGCGCCGCCGCCGACGGCACCAGCCGCTGGATCACCTCCGCGGACTCCCGCGCCGACGTCCACCGGCTGCGCGCCGAGGCCGACGCCGTCGTGGTGGGCTCGGGCACCCTGCGAGCCGACGACCCCCACCTGGCCGTGCGGGGCCGCGAAGGCGCCGTCCAGCCGCTGCGCGTCGTCATCGACACGCACGCCTCGGTCACCCCCGGCGCCCGCGTCCTGGACGACGCGGCACCGACCCTGATCGCCGTCGGCGAGGACGCCGACACCACCCACCTGCCCGGCGCCGACGTCGTGCGCCTGCCCCGCGCCGGGGCGGGCGGCGGCCTGGATGTACACGCCCTGCTCGGCGAGCTCCACGCGCGCGGCGTCCGCTCCGTGCTGCTCGAAGGCGGCCCCGCCCTCGCCGGCTCGTTCGTCGCCGCGGGCAGAGTCGACCGCGTCGTCGGCTATCTGGCCCCCGCGCTGCTCGGCGCCGGCCCGGCCGCCCTCGGCGACGCCGGCATCGGCACCATCACCCGGGCCCTGCGCCTGCAGGTGACCGACGTCGCCCGGCTCGGTCCCGACCTGCGGATCACCGCAGTCCCCACCGCTTCCGCCACCGCCCCTGAGGAGAACTGACAGTGTTCACCGGAATCGTCGAAGAACTGGGCGAGGTCGTCTCCGTCGAGAACCTCGGCGACAGCTCCCTCTTCCGGCTCCGCGGCCCGATCGTCACCCAGGACGCCAAGCACGGCGACTCGATCGCCGTCAACGGCGTGTGCCTGACCGTCGTGGAGACCGCCGACGGCGAGTTCACCGCGGACGTGATGGCCGAGTCCCTCAAGCGCTCCAGCCTGGGCGCCCTCGTCCCCGGCTCGCGCGTCAACCTCGAACGGCCCATGGCCCTCGGCGGGCGCCTCGGCGGCCACCTGGTCCAGGGCCACGTCGACGGCACCGGCACCGTGCTGGAGCGGACCCCCGGCGAGCACTGGGAGATCGTGAAGATCGGCCTGCCGGCCGGGCTCGCCCGCTACGTCGTCGACAAGGGCTCCATCACCGTCGACGGCATCAGCCTGACCGTGGTCGAGGCGGGCGACGAGCACTTCACCGTCAGCCTCATCCCCACCACGCTCGACCTGACCACCCTCGGCATCAAGCAGCCCGGCGACCCGGTCAACCTCGAGGTGGACGTCCTCGCCAAGTACGTCGAGCGGCTGCTCGGCGCGCCCGCCCGCGGCACCGGGGAGAGCGTCGCATGAGCGCCCTCGACTGGCTCAACGGCGAGGCGTTCAGCGCCTTCGGGCAGCACGTCATCTGGTCCGACGCGATCGGCAACACCATCGGCCTCGCCGCGCTCGCCCTCGGCTGGCGGCGCTCCATATGGACCTGGCCGGTCCAGTTCCTCTCCGGCGTCATCCTCGTCGCCGCGTACGCCTCGGCCCACCTCAGCGGCGGCATCGGCAAGCAGCTCCTCGTGATCGGCGTCGCCGTGTGGGGCTGGCGCCAGTGGCACCGCGGCAAGCAGCAGGCCCAGGACGGCTCCATCGCCGTCCGCTTCGCCGGCTGGCGCGAGCGCACGGTGCTGCTGGCCGGCACGGCGCTCGGCACGCTGGCCGTCGGCGCCCTGTTCACGGCCGTGCCGGAGCTGTCCTGGAACCCCTGGCCCGACGCCTACATCTTCGTCGGCACGCTCACCGCGATGGTGGCCCAGGCCCGCGGGCTCGTCGAGTTCTGGGTTGCCTGGCTGCTGGTCGACATCGTGGGCGTCCCGCTCGCGTTCAGCAGCGGCCTCCCCTTCTCCGGCCTCGTCTACGTCATCTACTTCGCCCTAGTCCTGTGGGGCATGCGCGACTGGTGGCTGCGCTCTCGCGAGAGTGTGAAGCCCGCACTGGAAGGAGCAGCAGCATGACTCTCTTGGAGACCGAGGGCCGGCCCCTGACCGGCGAGTTCGCGCTCGACTCCGTCGAGCGGGCCATCGCCGACATCGCCGCCGGCCGGCCCGTCGTCGTCGTGGACGACGAGAGCCGCGAGAACGAGGGCGACCTCGTCGTGGCCGCGGAGAAGGTCACCACCGAGATCGTCGCCTTCATGATGAGCGAGTGCCGCGGCCTGATCTGCGTGCCGCTGGAGGAGGACGACGTCGCGCGGCTCGACCTGCCGCAGATGGTCGCCGACAACACCGAGTCCATGCGCACGGCCTTCACCGTCTCCGTCGACGCCTCCCGGGCGCACGGCACCGACACGGGCATCTCCGCCGCGGACCGGGCCACCACCATCCGGCTGCTCGCCGACCCCGCCGCCGTCCCCGGCGACTTCGTCCGGCCCGGGCACGTCTTCCCGCTGCGCGCCAAGCCCGGCGGCGTCCTGGTCCGCAACGGCCACACCGAGGCCGGCACCGATCTCGCCCGGCTCGCCGGACTGCGCCCGGCCGCCGCGATCGTGGAGATCGCGGGCGAGGACGGCGCCATGCTGCGCCTGCCCGAGCTGATCCCCTTCGCGCGCAAGCACGGCCTCGCGATCATCTCCATCGAGGACCTGATCGCCTACCGCCGGGCGGCGGAGGCCGCCGTCCACCGCGAGGCCGAGACCCGGCTGCCCACCGCCTTCGGCGACTTCCGTGCCTACGGCTACCGCTCCGCGGCCGACGGCGTCGAGCACATTGCGCTCGTCGCCGGCGACCTCGGCGACGGCGAGGACGTCCTGGTGCGCGTCCACTCCGAGTGCCTGACCGGGGACGTCTTCGCGTCGCTGCGCTGCGACTGCGGCCCCCAGCTGCACGCCTCCCTGGAGCGCATCGCCGGCGAGGGCCGCGGCGTCGTCCTCTACTTGCGCGGCCACGAGGGCCGCGGCATCGGGCTGCTGCCCAAGCTGCGCGCCTACGAGCTCCAGGAGGACGGCCGCGACACCCTCGACGCCAACCTCGAACTGGGCCTGCCCGCCGACGCCCGCGACTACGCTGCCGGCGCACGCATCCTCACCGACCTCGGCGTGCGCTCGCTGCGCCTGCTGACCAACAACCCCGACAAGACCGCCGCCCTCGTGCGCCACGGCCTGCGCGTCACCGGCCGCGAGCCCATGCCCGTCCAGGCCGGCGAGCACAACCTGCACTACCTGCGGACCAAGCGGGACCGCATGGGCCACGACCTGCCCTGGCTGGACGCCGACCGCGTGTCCGCCTGCGGCAACCAGTGATCATCACCTCACCGACCGAGCACCACCCCCACTGAGCACGACACCCGACCGAAAAGAGAACGACGTGAGCGGCAAGGGCGCCCCCCAGCTGAGTGTGAAGAACTGCCAGGACCTGCGGGTGGCCGTGATCGCCGCGCAGTGGCACGAGAAGGTCATGGACGGCCTGGTCGACGGTGCCCTGCGCGCGCTGCACGACCTCGGCATCGACGAGCCCACCGTGCTGCGCGTGCCCGGCAGCTGGGAGCTGCCCGTCGCCGCCAAGGTCCTCGCCGGCCGCGGCTACGACGCGATCGTCGCCCTCGGCGTCGTCATCCGCGGCGGCACCCCGCACTTCGACTACGTGTGCCAGGGCGTCACCCAGGGCCTCACCCAGGTGTCGGTGGACACCGGCGTCCCCGTCGGCTTCGGCGTCCTCACGTGTGACGACGACGCGCAGGCCCTGGACCGGGCCGGTCTCGAGGGCTCGAACGAGGACAAGGGCCACGAGGCCGTCACCGCCGCCGTCGCCACGGCGGTACTTCTGCGCTCGGTGTCCGAGCCCTGGCACTGACAGCGGGGGCGGACCCCGTAGGGTAGGACTCACCATGTCCAAGAAGACGTTCGAGGAGCTGTTCGCAGAGCTCCAGCAGAAGGCCGACGGCGACCCCGCCACCTCCCGCACCGCCGAGCTGGTGGGCAAGGGCGTCCATGCCATCGGCAAGAAGGTGGTCGAGGAGGCCGCCGAGGTGTGGATGGCCGCCGAGTACGAGGGCGCCGACGCCACCGCCGAGGAGATCTCCCAGCTGCTGTACCACGTTCAGGTGATGATGGTCGCCCGCGGGATCTCCCTGGACGACGTCTACTCCCACCTCTGATCCGGTCGGCACCGGACCCCGGTGCCACCGCAGTTCTTCCCCTGCATCCGCATATCCCCACGCACGAAGGAAACCGACCTCATGCTGCGCATCGCCGTTCCCAACAAGGGTTCTCTCTCCGAGCCTGCGTCGGCGATGCTCCATGAGGCCGGCTACCGCCAGCGCAAGGACCGCAGGGAGCTCGTCCTCGTCGACTCGGCCAACGACGTCGAGTTCTTCTTCCTGCGCCCGCGCGACATCGCGGTCTACGTGGGCTCCGGCAAGCTCGACATCGGCATCACCGGCCGCGACCTGCTGCTGGACTCCGGCTCGCAGGCCGAGGAGATCATGCAGCTCGGCTTCGCCGGGTCCACGTTCCGCTACGCCACCCGGCCGGGCACGGCCAAGGACGTCAGCGAGTTCGGCGGCATGACCGTCGCCACCTCCTTCTCCGGCCTGGTCACCAAGCACCTCGCCGACAACGGCGTGGACGCGGCCGTCGTCCACCTCGACGGCGCGGTCGAGACCGCCATCCAGCTCGGCGTCGCCGAGATCATCGCGGACGTGGTGGAGACCGGCACCACCCTGCGCAACGCCGGCCTGGAGATCATCGGCGAGCCGATCCTGAAGTCCGAGGCCGTCGTCATCCGCCGCTCCGGCGCGCCGGCCGACGACCCCAAGGTGCAGCAGTTCCTCCGCCGTATGCAGGGCGTCCTCGTCGCCCGCCGCTACGTGATGATGGACTACGACATCCGGGTGGAGCACGTCGAGCGCGCCGTCGCCCTCACCCCCGGCCTGGAGTCGCCGACCGTCTCCCCGCTGCACCACGAGGGCTGGGTCGCGGTCCGCTCGATGGTCCCCTCCAGCGAAGCCCAGCGCATCATGGACGAGCTGTACGAGCTGGGCGCCCGCGCCATCCTCACCACCAACATCCACGCCTGCCGCCTCTGACCGGCCCGGTCCCTTCCCCACCCAGCGAGAGCACCAGCGACGTGTCCACGCCCGCATCCCCGTCCGGCCTGCCCGGGCTCCCGGTCACCTTCCGCCCGACCCGCACCCGGATCGTGCTGATGAGCCTGGGCACGGCCCTGCTCGCCGTCCTCACGGCGGTGTCCTTCCTGCTCGACACGGCCACGGCCGCGGACCGGGCCTCCTTCATCGGCACCGGCCTGCTCGTCTTCGCCTTCCTCGGGCTGCTCAGCCGCCCCAAGGTCGTCGCCACCCGGGACGGCGTCACCGTGGTCAACCTGACCACCAAGCGGCAGCTGGCGTGGGCCCAGATCGTCCGGGTCACCCTGCGCCCGGGCGACGCCTGGGTCCATCTGGACCTGGCCGACGGCACGAGCCTGGCGGCCATGGGCATCCAGCCCGGCATCGCCAAGGAGCAGGCCGTCGCCAACGCCCGGGCCCTGCGCGCCCTGGTGGAGGAGCACGGCACGGGGCACTCCGCCACCTGATCCACGTCCGGTTTCCCGGACGTTCCCCGTGCGGGGCGGCCCGCCTGTGACCGCGGTTCCTTGATTACTCTGGTGCCACGGGCACACACCTGCCCCGCCCCGCACGAGGAAACGGCCGTGGAACAGCACGGTCCGCGGGGCACCTGCGACCCGAGGAGTGACTCCCTCCGGCAATGGACGGATCGTCCTGTAGTACCCGCGCCGCCGCCCGCCCCACGGAGGCGGCGGCATGAGTATCACCGTGTCCCTGCTGCTGCTCGCGGCAGCCCTCCTCCTCATCCTGGCGAACGGCTTCTTCGTCGCCGCCGAGTTCGGCCTGGTGACCGTGGAGAAGCCGGAGGCCGAACGGGCCGCGGCCGGCGGTGACCGCCGGGCCCGCACCGTCGTCGCCTCCCTGCGCGAGCTCTCCTTCCAGCTCTCCGGGACCCAACTCGGCATCACCATCACCTCGTTGGTCGTCGGCATGCTGGCCGAGCCCGCCCTGGGCCGGCTGCTCACCGGGCCGCTGTCCGCCACCGGACTGCCCGGCGGAGCCGCGCCCGGCGTGGCCGTGGTCACCGGCATGCTGGTGGCGTCGGCCGTGCAGATGGTCATCGGCGAACTCGTGCCCAAGAACTGGGCGGTCTCCCGGCCCCTGCAGGTGGCGCGGTTCGTCGCCGGCCCGCAGCACGCCTTCGCCCACTTCTTCCGGCCCGTGATCACCTTGCTGAACGCGGTCGCCAACCGGCTCGTCCGGGCCCTGGGCATCGAGCCCGCCGAGGAGCTGGCCTCCGCCCGCACCCCGGGCGAACTCGTCTCCCTGGCCCGGCACTCGGCCCGCGCCGGCGCCCTGGAGCAGGACACCGCCGACCTCTTCGTGCGCACCCTCTCGCTCGGCGACCTCACCGCCCAGCACGTGATGACGCCCCGCGTGAAGGTCAGCGCCCTGCAGTCCTCGGCCACCGCCGAGGACGTCCTCAACCTCACCCGCGCCACGGGCCTGTCGCGCTTCCCCGTCTACCGGGAGCGCCTGGACGACATCACCGGCGTGGTCCACCTCAAGGCCGCCCTGGCCGTCCCCGCCGGCGAGCGGCTGCGCACCCCCGTCGGGCGCATCGCCGTCCCCCCGATGCTCGTGCCGGGCACGCTGCCCGTGCAGCCGCTGCTGGAGCAGCTGCGCAGCGGGCAGCCGATAGCCGTCGTCGTCGACGAGTACGGCGGTACGGCGGGCGTGGTGACCCTGGAGGACATCGTCGAGGAGCTCGTCGGCGAAGTCCGCGACGAGCACGACGCCGAGGACGCCCACCGGCCCGAACTGGCCCCCGTGGCCTGCGAGGACGGCCGCACCGGGTGGGAGGCCGACGGCGGCTGCCGCGTCGACGCCCTGCGCCGCATAGGCCTGGAGCCGCCCGACGGCCCGTACGAGACCGTCGCCGGGCTCGTCGCCGGGCTGCTGGGCCGCATCCCCGCGGCCGGCGACACCGCCGAACTGCCCGGCTGGCGGATCTCGGTGCGCCTGGTCGCCCACCACCGGGCCGAACGGGTCCGGTTCGCCCGCACCGCCGCCGGCCGGGGGGAGGCACGATGAGCGTGCTGCAACTCCTCTTCGCCGCGCTGCTGGTGCTCGCCAACGGCTTCTTCGTGGGCGCCGAGTTCGCGCTCGTGTCCGTGCGCCGCAGCCAGATCGAGCCGAAGGCCGCGGAGGGTTCGGCACGGGCCCGTACGGTCCTGACCGGCCTGGAGAGCCTGCCGCAGATGATGGCCGCCGCCCAGTTCGGCATCACCGTCTGCTCGCTGACGCTCGGCGCGGTCGCCGAGCCGACGGTGGCCGCGCTCCTGGAGCCCGTCTTCGAGGCGGCCCGGGTGCCCGCCGGGCTGATCCACCCGCTGGGCTACGTCATCGCGCTGGCCGTGGTGATCTTCCTGCACCTGGTGATCGGCGAGATGGTGCCGAAGAACCTGGCGATGTCGGCGCCCGACCGGGCGGCGCTGTGGCTGGGCCCTGGGCTCGTGGCTTTCGCACGGGTCTGCCGGCCGGTAACCCGCCTGCTGGGCGCGTGCGCCCATGGCGTGCTGCGGCTCTTCCGCGTCGAGCCCAAGGACGAGGTGGAGGCCGTGTTCACCAGCGAGCAGCTCACCCACCTGGTGGAGGACTCCCGCCAGGCGGGGCTGCTGGAACCCGCCGAGCAGGAGCGCCTGGAGGACGCCCTGGGGCTGGGCAGCCGCCCGGTCACCGACGTGCTCCTCGACCCGGCCACCCTGGTCACGGTCGACCCGTCCGTCACTCCGCGCGGCATCGAGGAGCTGACGGTACGGACCGGCTACTCCCGCTTCCCCGTCTGCGCCCCCGGCGGCGCCGTCATGGGCTACCTCCACGTCAAGGACGTCCTGGACCTGGAGGACCGTGAGCGCGCGGTGCCGCAGCACGTGTGGCGGCGCGTGGAGACCCTCCGGGCCGAACTGCCCCTGGACGACGCCCTGACGGTGATGCGCAGGGCCGCGGCCCACCTGGCCGCGGTCACGGACGCCTCGGGGCGGGTGCTGGGTCTGGTGGCCCTGGAGGACGTCCTGGAGAAGCTCGTGGGCGAGGTCCGCGACCCCTCCCACCGGGAGGTCCCGGCGACGGCCGTCCGGGTCGCCGACCCGCGCGTGCCGCGCAAGCCCCGGGAGCGCAGCGGCGTACTGGCGAGCTGACGACGGCCCGTCGGGGAGGACGGCCCGGCCGTCCTCCCCGACGGGAACTCCCCCGATTCCCCTGCCGCGAGTGGCCCGCGTGGCTAGGCTGAACGAGCCGCCGCGTCACGGCCGGTGAAGCTCATGGAGGAATCGGGGGGAGCCTGCCATGTCCGTACCGCTGGTCCGCGTGGAGACGGTGGAACTGGACGCGCAAGGGTCCCGGCAGATCAGCAGCCGGACCCGCCGCACCGCCTCCCTGGAGGAGCGCTCCGAGGAGCTGGAGCAGGCCATCACCTCCGCGTCCTCGATCGCCCAGGACGCCCTGGCCCGTATCCCGGAGCGCGACGGCTGGCGCGTCGGCAGCCTGCAGGTCACCTTCGGGGTGACGCTCGCGGCCGAAGCCGGGGTGATCCTCTCGAAGGCGTCCGCGGAGGCCTCCTTCGAAGTCACGCTGACGGTGGAACGCACCTGAGGGGCCCGCGGTGCCCGGATCCGGCTACGCGGTCGACCTCTACCAGGCGGACAGGCCCCTGGGCGCGGGGCTGCTGCTCACGCGCTGCTTCGTCCTGACGGCCGACCACTGCCTGCGGTACCTGGCCGGTGACGAGGAGCACGTCAGCGTGCACCTCGGCGACGGCACCGCGGTCGGCGGGCGCGTCTGCCGGCGCATCGAGGAGGCCGACCTCGCCCTGATCGAGGTCCTCGAACCGGAACTGGTGCCGCTGGCCCTGCCCGTCGGTGACCTCCCCCGCCGCGGCGACCGCTGGCGCGGCCTGCACCGGCCGTCCCTCAGCGACCCCCACCTGGGCGGCCGCGTCGACGCGGACGCCGTCGACTACACGTGCGTGGGCGGAGGGCGCATCCAGGCCATGCAGCTCGTGGCGGAACAGGCGCTCGGCGACTACTCGGGCTATTCCGGCGGGCCGGTAGAGCGCGTGACCACGGCGGAGCGGGGGGCGGCCCTGCTGGGCGTCCTGATCGAGCAGTATCCGGACCGGCAGGCTCCCGGCCGGGCGGCGAACGTGCTGTTCGCCGTACCACTGCGGGAGGTGATGAGCCGCTTCCCCCACTTCCGGACGGACCACCTGCTGCGGGCGCTGGATCCGCCCGCGAGCACAGCCGATCCGGCGGGGCGGCACGAGGAGCAGTCCGCTACGAGAGGGGCCGTGGTTCCTCCGCCGGTCGCGGTGCCGGTCCCGGAGAACGGCCCTCCCGGAGGGGATTCCGCTCCCGTCTCCGTCGACATGGCCGTCGCCAAGGGCGAGGCGCTGCTCAGTGCGCTCAAGGAGTGGTCGGAACGGGGCCTCATCGACCCGGGGCAGGTGGCCGGGCTGCAGGTGCACATCGCCAAGAACGTCGTCGACCTGGCGCTGGGGGGTGAGGCGTCGTGACGGATGAACTGCGGGAGGCCGTCGGGCAGGCGGAGGAGGCGGTGACCGGCGGGGGCGCGGCGGGGGCGGCGCTCGCCGTGACCGCCGGGGCCGCGCGCCGCGCCGTGGTGGCGGGGCGCCCCGGCGCCGTCGAGGACGTCTGCTACCTGGCGACGCTCCTGCATGCGCTGGGCCGGTGCAAGACGGCTCTGGTGATCCTGCGCTCCGGGTCGGTCGCCGTGCCGCGCTCCCCCGCCCTCGACGGCTCCGCCAAAGCCGCGGCGCTGAACAAGCTGGCGGCGAGGATGGTCGACCTCGGAGAGCTGGAGGAGGCACGGCGCACGCTGGAAGCCGCGCGGGAATACGACGCCGAACAGCGCGTACGGGCCGAGACGTTCGCCAATCTGGCCGCCGTCCACGCGCGCGCCGGCGACTTCGAGAAGGCCGAGCTCGTGGTGGGGCGCGCGCGCCTCGCGCTCGACGGGGGCGACGAGCGTCAGGTGCGCCTGCTTCTCGCCTCGGTCGACCTTGCGCTCGCGCGCTGGAGCAACGACCCCGTACAGCTCGGCGAGGTGGCCGCCGACGTGCGCGAAGCCGACCGGCGGGCGCTGGGCGCGCCGGAGCCGCAGCGGTCCGCGGACGTCTCGGCGCTCGCCTTCCGGGCGGCGGTGGAGTTCGAATGGGCGCGGTCACTGCGCGCCCACGAGCGCATGGTGCAGGTCACCGACGTGCTGGCGACCGTCGCGGCCCGGGCGGCCGCCGAGCTGGGCGCCCGTCACCCGCAGACCGTGACCGTGGTGGCCGACCTGGCCTGCGCGGAGTACGAGACCGTGCGGCGGACGGACGATCTGCCGCGCCTGCAGCGCGCCGTACGGGCGCTGGAGGAGGCGGCGGAACAGGCCTCGGACTGCTTCGGCGACCTCCACCCCCTCACCATCACCGCGCTGACGAACCACGCGTGCGCCGAACTCGACCTCGCGCGGGCCATGGAGTCGCCCGGTCGCATGGCGTACGCGGAGGAGGCCCTCGACGAGGCCGACCGCGTCGCCACGGCCGGCTTCGGAGCGGAGCACCCCATGGCGCTGCTGGTGAAGGGGACCTTGAAGGCGTGCCGCCGGATGCGGGGCACGGACGGGGCGGAGATCGGCTACGGCAGCCAGCTCGTCCTGGTGCGTACGGCCGTCGGCGACGAGTGGCACCCCCGCGAGGAGCTCGTGTCGCCGGACGTGGCCTCGCGGGTGCTGAAGTCCGGTCCGCTGCCTCATCCCGCCTCCGCCTCACTGGAGTTACTCGGGCTTCTGCAGGAAAGTCACGAACTCGCGCTCTCCCACAGCCGGCAGGGGAACTGGATCCAGGCGCTCAGGGCGCACCGGCAGGTTGCGGCGGCCCGCGAGCGCGTGCTCGGGCAGGAGCACCCCGAAACCCTGGCGAGCCGGTACGAGATCGCCTTCGCGCTGTCCAGGCTGGGCCGTCACGCCGACGCACTGGGGTTCTTCGGGCAGGTCGCCGGTGCCCGCGCCCGGGTGCTCGGCCCCGAGCATGCGGACACGCTCGCCGCCCGCCAGGAGATGGCCTACGTCCTGGGCCGGCTGGGGCGGCACTTCGAGGCCTTCCAGCTCTACTCCGAGGTCCTGGGCGTCCGGGAGCGCACGGCGGGCCCGGAGCATCCGGACACGCTGCGCTGCCGGCACAATCTCGCGTTCGCTCTCGGGCGGCTGGGCCGCTGGGAGGAGGCCTACCCCATGGCGTGCGAGGTGGCGGCCGACCGGACCCGTACGCTCGGCCCGGAGCACGCCGACACCCTCGCCACGCTGTACGAGGTCGGCTGCGCGCTCGGTGCGCTCGGCCGGTGGGAAGCGGCCCTCGCGATGTACTCCGGTGTCGCCGGGGCACGGAGCCGCACGCTCGGCCCCGACCACCCCGACACCCTCGCCGCCCGCTACGAGACGGGTATCTGCCTCGGGCGCCTGGGGCGCAGCGCGGAGGCCCTCGAGGCCTACGACGCGCTCGTCGCGGACCGTGAGCGCGTCGAGGGCCCGGAGGCTCCGGAGACCCTGCGGGCCCGGCACGGGCGGGGCGTCAACCTCGGCCGGCTCGGCCGCTGGGAGGAGGCCTTGGCGGAGGCCCGGCTGGTCTGCGAGCTGCGGGAACACGTGCTCGGTCCCGAGCACCCCGACGCGCTCGTCAGCCGCCGCGAAGTGGCCGTCTCCTTGGGGTGGCTGGGCCGCTGGGAGGAAGCGCTCGTCGCGTACCGGCATGTGGCGCGGGAGCGGGAGCGCGTGCTGGGGTCCTCGCACGGCGACACCCTCGCGAGCCTCAACGACGAGGCGCACTGTCTCGAACAGCTCGGTCGCGTGGCCGAGGCCACGGCGCTCTTCCGGCGGGTGGCGGCCGCGCGTGCCGCCGGCCGCCCGCACGGCGTTGACGGGGCATGAGACCACTCGCCGCATCCGTTCCGCCCAGGACGCTGATCGTCACGCTGTTCCTGGCCCTCGCCACCGTGCTCGCCCTCGCCCCTCCCCCGTCCCGTGCTACGGGCCCCTCCCCCGTCCGGGACCTCTACGGCTCGGACGTCAGACGCCTGCCGACCACGCGTCCCGTCGTCGCGCTGACGTTCAACGCGGCGTGGGACGAGGCCGGTATCGCGGACGTGCTCGGTACGCTCACGCGGCTGGGCGTGCCCGCGGCGTTCTTCCCCACGGGGGACTTCGCCGACCGGCACCCCCGCGCCGTGCGGGCCATGGCGGAGCACGGGTTCGGGCTGGGCAACCATTCGTACAGCCACCCGTATTTCGACCGCATCGGCGCCGGTGAGGCGCGGGAGGAAGTCCTGCGCGCGGACCGGGCGATCCGGCGGGCCGGGAGGGTGGAGCCGCTGCCCTTCTTCCGTTTCCCGTACAGCGAGGCACCCCCGGACAAGGTCGCGCTGGTCAACTCGCTGGGCTTCGCGGACCTCGAATTCACGACCGACACGAACGGCTACCTCGGCGCTTCCCAGGGCATGACCGCCGACCGGGCCGTCCGCCGCGCCCTGGACGCGCTGACGCCGGGGGCGGTGATCCAGATGCACGTGGGCAGCGACGACGGCGGCCCCGTGCTCGACGCCCTGGCGCTGCCGAGGATCATCGCGGGTGCGCGGGCGCGGGGGTACGGCTTCGCGGATCTGCGCGCATATGCCGGGAGGGCCTGCCCGTTCATCCGTTCCGGTCAACTACCGCACACGATCCCCTACTCTGCGTATTCACCTGTCACTCTGTGTGCATGACGCTGACATGGGCGAAGCCCGCGGCACCCGCCGGCATCGAAGACGTACTGGCGCAGATGCGGATGCTGGACGGGGCCCTGCCGCCGCGGGATGGGGTGCACGTCTTCAACCGCGTGTACCTGAGGGTCACGGAGCGGGTCGCCGAGCAGGCGGGGGCCGGAGGGTTCACGGACGGGGCCGCGGCCACGGAGCTCGCCGTGCGGTTCGCGGCGCGGTATCTGGCCGCCGTCGACCACACGGCGGCGGGCCGGGAGCCGCCGGCGTGCTGGCGGCCGCTGTTCCAGCTGCGGGGCCACCCGGCCGTCCGGCCCCTGCAGTTCGCGCTGGCGGGGATCAACGCCCACATCGGGCACGACCTCGCGCTGGCCCTCGTCGACACCTGCCGCGCACTGCGCGGCCGGCCCCACCTGATGGAGGCCGACTTCGAGCGCGTGGGCGGGCTGCTGGTCGCCATGGAGGAACGGATCCGTGAGGATCTGATGCCCGGTCCGGATCTGCTGGACGTCGCCGATCCGCTGACGCACCTGGTGGGTTCGTGGTCCCTGCAAGCCGCGCGGCGCGGGGCGTGGGCGTCCTTCCGCGCGCTGTGGGCGGTGCGCGGCCTGCCCGACGTGGCCGAGGAGCTGACCGGCCGGATCGACTCCGGCGTCGGGCTGGTGGGGCGCTGCCTGCTCACGCCCATGGGGTGAGGCCCCCCGGGCTGGGGGGCTCGGGGGGCCTCGGTCCGGGAGCCCGGGTCAGTCCTCGGGCAGCTCGACGGGCGCGAGCTCGTCGTAGCGGTCGCCCGGGCCCGGGTTGGACGGGTCGGTGCCTCCGCCGAACTGGTGCATGATGCCCCACACGGCGTTGAGCGCGGTCTGCACGGCGCCCTCCGCCCAGCCGGCGGTCCAGGAGATGTCGTCGCCCGCGAGGAAGAGCCCGCGCTTGTCCTCGGGCAGGCGGTCCTGCATGAAGTGGGTGAACAGACGCCGCTGGTAGCGGTAGTGGCCCGGCAGGTTGGCCTTGAACGCGCCCATGAAGTAGGGCTCGTTCTCCCAGGAGACGGTGACCGGGTTGCCGATGATGTGCTTCCGGATGTCGACCTTGGGGTAGATCTCGCCGAGCGACTTGAGCATGACCTCCAGGCGCTCGTTCGCCGACAGCGGCAGCCACTTGAGGCTGTCGTCGCACCAGGTGTACGAGAGGCAGATGACGGCCGGCTTGCCGGGCCCGTCGTCCAGCAGGTAGGTGCCGCGCGTCATCCGGTCGGTGAGCGTCATCGACATGACGTCCCGCCCGGTCTCCTCGTCCTTGTCCAGCCAGAACGGCCGGTCCACCGGCACGAACAGCTTGGAGGACTCCATGTAGTGGGTGCGCTCCATCGCCGTCCAGTGGTCGATGGGGAACAGCGAGTCGTCGCAGGCGATCTTCGACAGCAGCATCCACGACTGGGCGGTGAAGACCGCCGCCTTGTAGGTGCGGATGTCGCCGGAGGCGTCGGTGACGGTGATGCCGTTGCCCGCGGTGCGGTGCAGACGGGTCACGGCCGGGCGCGGGTCGCCGCCGTGCAGCGAGGACAGCGAGGTGCCCGGGGCCCAGTGGACGAGCTTCTCCGGCTCGCGCTCCCACAGGCGCACCGGGAGCTGCTGGCTGCCGCCGACGATGCCGCGGTGGTGGTCGTCGGCCTCGGTGTAGACGACCCGCAGGATCTCCAGGATGGAGTTGGGGAAGTCGGTGTCCCAGCCGCCGGTGCCGAAGCCGACCTGGCCGAAGATCTCACGGTGCCGGAAGGACTTGAACGCCTCCGACTCGCACAGGAAGCCGTAGAAGGTCTGGTTGTCGAGCTTCTCGACCAGCTTCGCCCAGATCTCCCGGATGCGCGGCACGTCGCGCTCGCGCAGGGCGCGGTTCATGTCGGAGAAGTCCGCGCCCTCCTCCAGGCAGGCGTTCCACGCCTCGGCGACCTCGCGGTAGACCGGGGGCAGGTCGTCGATGGTGTGCGCGTAGTGCGACTCGCCCTTGAGGTCCACGACGGTCGACGGGGTGTCGGGCGCCAGCGGGTTGGGGAAGGGCTTGGTCTCCAGGCCCACCAGGTCGATGTAGTACTGCAGCGCGGTGGAGCTCGGGGGGAAGCGCATCGCGCCCATCTCGGCGGTCAGCGAGGGGTCGCAGCCCTCGAAGCCGACGGTGCGCAGCCGGCCGCCGATCTTGTCGGCCTCGTAGACGACGGGCTTGAGGCCCATCTTCATCAGCTCGTAGGCGGAGATGATGCCCGACAGGCCGCCGCCGATGACGGCGACCTCGGTGCCGTGCTCGGTGGCCGGTATCTGCCCGAGGCCTGCCGGGTGGGCGAGGAAGTCGTCGTACGGGAAGGGGAAGTCCGGGCCGACCATGGTGATCGGCGGCAGCGCCGGCTCCGACGGCTCGTCGTGGGCGGCGGTGGGCACCATGGACGTCATCGGCTGAACTCTCCTGCGAAAAGTGGGGGTTGCGGCTCTGAGGGGGCCCGGAGGCGGTGGGTCAGACGAGTGAGGCGTACAGCTCCGGACGCCGGTCGGCCAGGTAGGTGTTCTCGGCGCGGGAGGCCTTCAGCAGCGCCGGGTCGACGTCGGCGACGATCAGGTCCTCGCCGCTGCCCGCCCGCGCCCGTACGGTCCCGTCGGGGGCGGCGAGGCAGCTGAGGCCGGCGAAGGCGAAGTCGCCCTCCTCGCCGCAGCGGTTGGCGTAGGCGATGTAGAGCTGGCTCTCCCAGGCGCGGGCCGGGACGATCGTCTGCGGGACGATCTCGTACGGGCGCATCAGCGCGGTGGGCGCGAGCAGCAGCTCGGTGCCGGCCAGCGCATGGGCCCGCACCGGCTCGGGGAACTCGACGTCGTAGCAGATCAGCAGGCCGAGGCGGAGGCCCGCGAAGTCGGCCTGCACGACGGCCTCGGAGCCGGGCCGGAAGTGGGCCGTCTCGTACGCGCCGAAGAGGTGGGTCTTGCGGTAGTTGGCCAGGCGGGCGCCGTCGGGGCCGATGAGCTGCAGGGCGTTGTAGACGGTGCCGCCGTCGGCCTCGTCGCGCTCGGGGTAGCCGTAGCCGACGGCCAGGCCGTGCTCGGCGGCGATGCGGGCGACCGCGCGGGCGCCGGGGCCGTCGGCCGGCTCGGCGCGCTCGCTCACCGCGTCCCCGAGGGCGTAGCCGGTGAGGAACAGCTCGTTGGTGAGCAGGATCCGCGCTCCCGCGGCGGCGGCCCGGCGGGCGGCGCCGTCGAGGGCGGCGAGGCTGTCCGAGGTGGAGGAGGGAACGCCGGCGGGGCCCTGGTACAGCGCGATACGCGGCGGCGTCATGCGGCCTCACTTCACCTGGTTCGGAGGGGGCGTGCGGTGCCCCCTGCGGGGCGTCGCGTTAAGACGCCTTGACGGTACGGTCCGCCGTCCTGACCGGACAAGGCGCCTCCGTTGCGTGGAGGTGGATGATTCGTTGCGCCTTTCTGCCGTTTCAGCGCGATTCGTTGCGCGGGGCCTCGCCGGGGCTCACATGGCCATGCCCGGGACCGGTCCGGCACTGCCGGACCGGTCCCGGGCGCTCAGCTCTTCGGGCCGGCCGGCGCCACCGCGCGGACCGTGTCGCGGACGATGTCGCGGAGCCAGCGGTGGCCGGTGTCCGCCTCGTGACGGGGGTGCCAGGCCATGGAGACCTCGATGGGCGGGAGGTCCAGGGGGATGTCGAAGGTCATGAGGCCGAGCGCGTCCGCGGCCGGGCGGGCGACCCGTTCCGAGACGAGGCCGACGGCGTCGCTGCCGGCGATGACGAAGAGGGCCGAGGCGAGCGTGGGGGCGGTGCCGGCCACGCGCCGCCGCAGGCCGTGCGCGGCGAGGGCCTCGTCGACGGGCCCGGAGAGACGCCCGCGCCGGGAGTCGACGAGGTGGCTCGCGGCGGCGTAGCGGCGCAGGGTGACGGCCCCGTCGAGGAGGGGGTGGCCGGGCCGGGCGACGCCGACCATGCGGTCGGTCGTGAGGGGCTCGACGCGGATCTCGGGTTCGTTGCGGTCGATGACGCCGATCTCCAGGTCGAGAGGGCCGTCGCGGAGGGAGGGGACGCCGGCGGCGTCCTCGGCGAGGAAGCGCAGGGTGACGCCCGGCGCCTCCCGGGCGGCGCGGCCGAGGAGGGCGGCGCCGAAGGCCAGCACGTGGCTGTCGTGGCCGCTGAGGGTGAAGGCCCGCTCCAGGCCGGCCGGGTCGGCGGGCGCCGCGGGGGCGAAGAGGGAGCGTGCGTCGGCGAGGACGCGGCGCACGTCGGCCCGCAGGGCCAGGGCGCGCGGGGTGGGGACCATCCGGCGGCCTGCGCGGACGAGCACGGGGTCGCCGAGTGCGCGCCGGATGCGGCCGAGGGTGCGGCTCATGGCGGGGCCGGACAGGCACAGGCGCTCGGCGGCGGCCGTGACGCTCTCCTCGGCGAGCAGGGCGTCGAGGGCGACGAGCAGGTTCAGGTCGATTCTGGCCAGCTGGTCGGTCGGTGGGGCGGGGACGGGCCCCTCAGCCGCTTCTTTGCGCATGACGCAAGTATGGCGTGCACACCATGCGCTTGAAGGCAAGTGAAGGCGGTCCCGACGTCGGGGCACACCCGTACGCCGACCCCTGAAGGGGCTGTTCCGTCAGCTTGCCGACGCGGGCCCCCGCGGCGGGGCTCAGGAAGGAGCGCCGGAGCTGAAGCGGCGCAGCAGCGGGGAGAGCACGAGCACGGACTTGGTGCGCTCGACGAAGGGCTCCCCCGCGATGCGCTCCAGCACGCGCTCGAAGTGGCGCATGTCGGAGGCGAAGACCTGCACGAGGGCGTCGGCCTCGCCGGTGACGGTGGAGGCGGACGCCACTTCGGGGTAGCGCGACAGGCCGCGGTGGATGGCCTCGGGCGAGGTGTTGCGGCGGCAGTAGATCTCGATGAACCCCTCGGTCTCCCAGCCGAGGGCCGCCGGGTCCACGCGGACGGTGAACCCGGTGATGGCGCCTTCGGCGCGGAGCCTGTCCACGCGCCGTTTCACGGCGGGCGCCGACAGACCGACCTCCGCGCCGATGTCGGCGTAGGAGCGCCTGGCGTCCTCGGCCAGGGCGTGCACGATGCGTTCGTCGAGCTCATTCAATCGCACGGCGGGTGGATCACATTTCTACGGGTAACCAGCTACTGCTACTACCAGCAGTAGATCACGTACCCGGCCGTGGTCCCGACACATGTTCCCGCTCCGCCCGCCGGGTCCGCGGACGGCGGACCCGGCGGGCGGGATCACGGGAGTGGCAGGGAGAAGATCACTTCTTCTTGCCGCGGGCCTTCTTCTGCCGCTTCGGCCGGCTCTTGCCGGCGGCCTTCCTGGCCGCCGTGCCCCCGGCCTTCGCCGCCGGCTTCGCCTGGGCCCTGGACCCGGGCTTGGCCTCCGCCTTGGACGCGGGCTTGGCCTCGGCCTTGGGCGCGGGCTTGGCCGCCGGCTTCGCACCGGCCTTGGCCACGGACTTCGCCGCGGGCTTCGCACCGGTCCCGGTGCCGGCCCCGGCGGCCACCGGCTCCTTCGTCAGGACGGCCCCGGCCGCCCCGTCGACGGCGAGGCGCGACCGGCGCATGCCGTAGAAGAAGTAGATCAGCAGACCGACGAGCATCCAGCCGCCGAACACCTGCCAGGTGACGATGTCCAGGCTGGCCATCATGTAGAGGCACATGGCGAAGCCCAGCACCGGGAAGATCAGGCCGAGCGGGATCTTCGCCGAGCCGATCGGGATGCGCACGCCCGAGAGCGGCACCTGGAAGCTGCGGTGCATGTCGGGGCGGGTGAAGCGCAGCACGATGACGGCGATGTTCACCAGGGCGAAGGCGAAGAGCGTGCCGATGCTGGTGGCGTCGGCGAGCTGGCCGAGCGGGACGGCGGCGGCCAGGACGCCGCAGAACAGCGAGACGATCACGGTGTTCGCCATCGGCACGCCCTTGCGGTTGACCTTGGCGAAGGCCTTGGGGACCAGACCGTCGCGGGACATCGCGAAGAGGATGCGGGTCTGGCCGTACAGGACGGTCAGCACGACGCTCGCAATGGCGATGACGGCGCCGGCGGCGAGCAGCACGGCCCAGAAGCTCTGGCCGGTGACGTCCTTCATGATCCCGGCGAGCGCGGCCTCGGAGCCCTCGAAGTCGCCCCACGGCATGGCGCCGACCGCGACGGCCGCGACCAGCACGTACAGCACCGTGACGATCAGCAGCGACAGCATGATCGCCTTGGGCAGGTCCTTCTTCGGGTTCTTGGCCTCCTCACCGGCGGTGGAGGCGGCGTCGAAGCCGATGTAGGAGAAGAACAGCGTGGCGCCCGCGGCGCTGACACCGCCGAGGCCGAGCGGCATGAACGGGGCGTAGTTGCCGGCGCGGATGCCCATGAAGGCGACGGCGCAGAAGAGCAGCAGGGCCACGATCTTCACGCCGACCATGATCGTGTTGGCGCGGGCGCTCTCCTTGGCGCCGCCGATCAGGAAGGCCATGCACAGCAGCACGACGAGCAGGGCGGGCAGGTTGAAGATGCCGCCGTCGGCGCCGGGCGGGTTGGCCAGGGCGGCCGGGATGGTGACGCCGATGGTGCCCTCGAGGAGCTCGTTGAGGTACTGGCCCCAGCCGACGGCCACGGCCGCCACGGAGACGCCGTACTCCAGGATCAGGCACCAGCCGCAGACCCAGGCGATGATCTCGCCGAGGGTGGCGTAGGCGTACGAGTACGAGGAGCCGGAGACCGGGATGGTGCCGGCGAGCTCGGCGTAGGACAGGGCCGAGAACAGTGCGGTGATGCCGGCGAGCACGAAGGAGATCACGACGGCCGGGCCGGCGTCGGGCACGGCCTCGCCGAGCACGACGAAGATGCCGGTGCCGAGCGTGGCGCCGATGCTGATCATGGTCAGCTGCCACATGCCGAGCGAGCGGCGCAGGCTGCCGCCCTCACCCTGGCCGCCCTCGGCGACCAGACGCTCGACGGGCTTGCGGCGCATCAGGCGGGCGCCGAAGCCGGTGGACTGCAGCGGGGGAAGCTGCTTGCCGCCGGTGGCAGGTGGCGCAGTGCCTTGGTCCAACACGGGGTTGCTCCGTTCATGACTGCCGGTCGGGGGTACCGGTGCGGAAGCGGGGGTCCGCGGCGGCACCCGGGGCGCGCCGACATGGCAGAGCAATCCCGTAGCGAGGGGTACCGCCGAGCAAGCGGTACCCGCCACTCCACGTTCTGCGCAGACCCTACGAGGTCAGGGCCCGCGCTCGTAATGCACCATTCTTGCGTATGCCCGGCTGATCATTGCGTCCGGGTGGCCAGAACAGGTGATCGTTGCACGTCACATTATGAATCGGTACATCGGGAGCAAAAAAGGGGCGCGGTCCGGCGAACCGGAACATTCCTCCGGAAAACGCGAAAAGGGGCGCGGTCCGGATCGGACCGCGCCCCTTCTCCGGGGTCGTGCGGGATTACTGCCAGCTGGCGTGCAGCGGCTTGCCCTCGGCGTAGCCGGCGGCGCTCTGGACGCCCACGACGGCACGCTCGGCGAACTCGGCCAGGGAGCCGGCGCCCGCGTAGGTGCAGGAGGAGCGGACACCCGCGATGATCGAGTCGATCAGGTCCTCCACGCCCGGGCGGGCGGGGTCGAGGAACATGCGCGAGGTGGAGATGCCCTCCTCGAACAGACCCTTGCGGGCCCGGTCGTACGCGGACTCCTCGGAGGTGCGGTTCTGCACCGCGCGGGCCGAGGCCATGCCGAAGGACTCCTTGTAGAAGCGCCCGTCGGCGGTCTGCTGGAGGTCGCCCGGGGACTCGTAGGTGCCCGCGAACCAGGAGCCGATCATCACATTGGACGCGCCCGCGGCCAGGGCCATGGCGACATCGCGCGGGTGACGGACGCCACCGTCGGCCCACACGTGCTTGCCGTACTTCTTCGCCTCGGCGGCGCACTCCAGGACGGCGGAGAACTGCGGGCGGCCCACGCCGGTCATCATGCGGGTGGTGCACATGGCGCCCGGGCCCACACCGACCTTGATGATGTCCGCGCCGGCCTCGATGAGGTCGCGCACGCCGTCGGCGGCGACGATGTTGCCCGCGACGATCGGGACCTGCGGGTCGAGCGCCCGGACGGCCTTGATCGCGGAGATCATCGACTCCTGGTGGCCGTGCGCGGTGTCGATGACCAGCGTGTCCACGCCGGCCTCGAGCAGCAGCTCGGCCTTGCCCACGAAGTCGCCGTTGATGCCGACGGCCGCGGCGATGCGCAGCTTGCCGTCCGCGTCGGTGGCGGGGGTGTAGAGCGTCGCGCGCAGGGCGCCGCGGCGGGTCAGGATGCCCGCGAGGCGGCCGTCCTTGTCGACCGCGGGGGCGAGCTTGCGGTGCGCGGCGTCGAGCTGGTTGAAGGCCTCGCGCGGGTCGATGTCCGCGTCGAGGAGGAGCAGCTCCTTGGACATGACCTCGGACAGCTGCGTGAAGCGGTCCACGCCGGTCAGGTCGTGCTCGGTGACGACGCCGACGGGGCGGTGGTCCGCGTCGACGACGACGCCGGCGCCGTGCGCGCGCTTGGGCAGCAGCGACAGCGCGTCGGCGACGGTCTGGGAGGGGCTGAGGACGATCGGGGTGTCGAGCACGTGGTGGCGGCTCTTGACCCAGGAGATGACGTCGGTGACGACCTCGATCGGGATGTCCTGCGGGATGACGACCAGGCCGCCGCGGCGGGCGACGGTCTCCGCCATGCGGCGGCCGGCGATCGCGGTCATGTTCGCGACGACGAGGGGGATGGTGGTGCCGGTCCCGTCCGGCGCGGAGAGGTCCACGGCCTGGCGGGAGCCGACCGCGGAGCGGCTCGGCACCATGAACACATCGTCGTACGTCAGGTCGTACGGCGGCTTCTGGTCATTAAGGAAACGCATACTGGCTCTCTCACCTGCGGTTTTACGTACAGAGCGGGTGGGGAGTCAGACCGGGCCGACACCGGATCGGGCTGAGGTTCCTGGACCCATCATCCACGATTTCCGGGCGCCGTGGCGAACTGGCGTCGCATTCTGTGACTTCGGCCAAGCGGCCCGGGCAAGCCCTGTGGCATCGCCCGAGCCGCCCGGCTTGCCCGTTTTTACGCGGTGGCGGTGCTGGAGATCTCCACCCCGGCCAGATCCGTGTACTGCACGCCGCGCGGCGTGCGGTGGCTGCCGACCAGCTGGTGACTGTTGGAACGGGCCACCGTGAGGAAGTTGTCCACCACCAGCGACCGGGTGGCCCGGCGCCAGGCCACGGCGATCTTCGTCACCGGGACGGGCCCGGTGAAACGGCGTACGGCCATGCCGTGCCGGGCGAACCGCTCGGCCACCCGCCGGTCCATGACGGCCACGGCCGTGCCCCGCTCGACGAAGGCGCACACGCTCTCGTAGTCGGGCTCCTCCTGGACGATGTGGGGCGAGACCTCGCCCCACACCTGGCCGACGATGCGGTCGTAGAGCTCCGGCGCGAGCTTCCTGGGCCACATCACGAGCGGTTCCTCCCACAGCTGCTCGCGCGTGACGCGCAGGGAGGAGGCGAGGCGGTGGCCCGAGGGGAAGACGGCCACCAGCTCCTCCTCGGCGAGGACGAAGGAGTCGACCTCGGGGCAGCTGGCCTCCTGCCGGATGAAGGCGACGTCGACCCGGCCGTCGCGCAGCATCTCGATGTTGCGGGCCGAGCAGCCGGAGTCGGTCTCCACCCGGACGGCCGGGAAGCGCTTGCGGAACTCCTCGACGATGTCCTGCTGCCCGAGGGACGCGCCGGAGAGGCTGTAGGCCAGGCCGATCGAGCCGGCCCGGCCGGTCGCGACCTCCTGCAGGCGGGCGGTGAGGTCGTCGCAGAGGGAGAGGATGCGGTCCGCGCCCTCCACCAGCTCCCGGCCGGCCTCGGTGAGTTCGGCCCCCTTGGCCCCGCGGCCGGTGATGAGGTCGACGCCGACGTCCTTCTCCAGGGCCTTGACCTGTTGCGACAGTGCCGACTGCGTGATCCCCAGCGATTCGGCCGCCCGTCCGAAGTGGAGTTCTTTGGCGAGCACGACGAAGTATTTCAGGCGTCGCAGGTTCATCATGTGGCCCGGATCCCCCTTTGTGGCGCTGTGTGCCGATGAGTTGGCCCCGGTCGTCAGGGGCGGCTGT
>NZ_JBAMDC010000529.1:0-3739 GCF_036961605.1 Streptomyces sp. KLMMK | reverse complement strand
TCGGTGCGTGGCTCGACGGCCTGGAGGACGGCAGGGTGCTGGCCGTCGCCGCTCCGGCGGTGGTCCGCGCGGCGCTGGTCCACGCCCTGGCCCTGCCGCCGCAGACGTTCTGGCGCCTCGACGTGCTGCCCCTGTCGGTGACGGAACTGTCGGGGCGCGGCGGCCGGTGGAACCTGCGCTGCGGCGTTCCGCTGCCGCAGGGGACGACGGACACCGCCTCGCCTGCGGAAACACAAACTCCTTAGGCTAGCCTTACCTTATGACTGTGTCGCAAGTGGGCCCCCCGGAGGTGCAGCCCGCCGGCCAACAGGCCCCGGCGGGGCGTGTGCACGGCAACCGGGCCGTCCTGACCGCCTCGGCCCTCCTCGTGGCCGGGGTCCTCGTGCTGTCCGCCCTCTCCCTGTCCGTCGGGGCGGGCGAGGTCGGGGCCGGGGACGTACTGGACTACGTCCTCGGGCGGAACGGGGCCCGCGACAGCTCCCGGCTCTCGCTGGTCGTCGGCGACCTGCGACTGCCCCGGACGCTGACCGCACTGGCCGTCGGCGCCGCGCTCGGCACCGCGGGCTGCCTGCTGCAGGCCGTCACCCGCAACCCCCTGGCCGAGACGGGCCTGCTCGGCGTGAACGCCGGTGCCTCGCTCGGCGTCGTCGTCGGCATCGCCTTCCTCGGCGTGAGCAGCGGCTACGGCTACCTCCTGTGGGCCTTCGGCGGCGCCGTCCTGGCCAGTGCGCTGGTGCTGCTCATCGCGAGCCGCCGCGGCGGCGGTTCCCCGATGCGGCTGGTGCTCGCCGGCTCCGCGCTCGGAGCCACCTTCGGCGGCATCACCAGCGTGCTCATCGTCAACTCCGCCGAGACCTACGACCGCTTCCGCTTCTGGGTCCTGGGCTCACTCGCAGGCGTCGAGGGCTTCACGAAGCTCGGCAGCCTGGTGCCCGTCCTCGCCGCCGGATTCGTCGTCGCGCTGCTGATCGCCCGCCCGCTGTCCGCGCTCGCGCTCGGCGACGACCTCGCCAAGGGGCTGGGCCACCGGCCCGGCGTCATCCGCGTCGTCGTGGCCGTGGCCGTCACCCTGCTCACCGCCGCGTCCGTGGCGCTCGTCGGGCCCATCTCCTTCCTCGGCCTGCTCGCCGGGTTCCTCGCACGGGCCGTCACCGGACCGCGCCTCACCGCCCAGATCGTGCTCGCCGCCCTCATCGGCGCGGGCGTGCTCACCGGCTCCGACGTCCTCGCCCGCGTGGTCTCCCGGCCGTTCGAGGCGCCCGTCTCCGTCATCATCGCCCTCTTCGGCGCCCCCGTGCTCATCGCCATCGTCCGCTCCCGGCGGATGGCCTCGATGGGCATGACCGACCCCGCCGCGGAGGAGAGCCCGAAGGGCGGGCGCGGTGTCGCGGCCAGGCTGCCCCGCCCCCGCAAGGGAGAGGACGGCGGCGCCGGCACGCTCGTCGTCCGCAGCGGCTCCCTGTCGCTGCTCGTGCCGCGCCGGGCCGCCGTCGCCGCCTTCGCCCTCGCCGCCCTGCTCGTCGGCGCGGTCGTCCTCTCCGCGTACGCCGGGCAGAGCGAGATGGGCCTGAGCCGTACGTTCAACGCCGTCTTCGGATCGGGCGACCGGTTCGACGTCCTGCTCGTGCAGAAGTTCCGGCTCGGCCGGATCGTGGCCGGGCTCGCCGCGGGCGCGGCCCTCGGCCTCGCCGGCTGCCTCACCCAGACCCTCGCCCGCAACCGGCTCGCCACGCCCGAGCTGCTCGGCGTCAACGACGGCGCCACCGCCGCCGTCCTGCTCTCCGCCACCCTCAGCGGCACGTTCGGCGCGTGGTGGGCGGGCCCGCTCGGTGCGCTCGCCGCCGTGCTCGTCGTCACCGCCGTCTCCGGCGGCCTGGGCCAGCGCGGCTACCGCGTCCTCGTCGTGGGCCTCGCCATGTCCGCGCTCGCCTCGGCGATCACCCAGGTCGTCCTCTCCCGGCGCTCCCTGAACTCGGCCAGCTCGCTGTACGTGTGGACGTCCGGCAGCCTCAACGGGCGCAGCTACTCCGTGGCCGTGCCTGTCCTCATCGGCCTGGCCGTCCTCGTGCCGATCGCCCTGGTCGTCGCCCGCCACCTCAACGTGCTGCGGTTCGACGACTCCACCGCCGCCTCGCTCGGCGTCGCGCCGGGCCGGGTGCGGCTGGTGTGCATGCTGCTGGCGGTCGGCCTCGCCGGCCTGGCGGTGGGCATCTGCGGGCCGGTCGGCTTCATCGCCCTCGCCTCGCCCGTGATCGCGGGCCGCCTGGCCGGGCCCCTGCGGGTGCCTGTCGTGGGCTCCATGCTGGTCGGGGCCACGCTCGTCGTCCTGGCGGACACCGTGGGGCGGGTCGCGCTCGACGGGGCGGAGATTCCCGTCGGGATCGTCAGCACCGTCCTCGGCGGACCGTTCCTGCTGTGGGTGCTGCTGGGGCGGTCGGCTGCAACGCGGGTGTAGTACCGGGGCTTTCCCCTGCCCGCCCTTCCCGAACCGGGGGCTCCGCCCCCGGACCCGGCCTCGTTCCGCCTGCCTGAGACAAGGAAGCCCATGGAACCGCAGAGCCCCCTCCTCCGCGACCTCGCCGCCGCCGTGCGCCACGGCATACCCGACGCCCTCGGCACCTTCTGGCGGCACGCCGCCACCAAGGGCACGCCCCTCGTCGAGCCGGACCCCGAAGGCGACCCCGCCTGGCGGCTCGTCACCTTCCTCCGGCGTGACGAGCCCGGCCGGCCCGCCTCCGACGTGCTCGCCCTCCTGCACACCGTCACCGACAAGGACCGGCACGCGGGCGACCTCGCGCCGCACCTCATGGACAAGGTCGAGGGCACGGACGTCTGGGCCATCAGCCACCGGCTGCGGGCCGACCACCGGGCCTCGTACCAGTTCTTCGTGGCTCACGGCTCGCGCGAGGAGACGCTGCGCGCGGACCGCAAGGCGTGGCTGCACGTCCTGGACTCGGCCGTGCCCGACCCGTTCAGCGCGCTCCCGGAGCTGCCCTCGCGCGACGGGCGGAACCCGTCGTCGGTGATGGCGCTCCCGGACGCCCCGGTCCAGGACTGGGCCGCCCCCCGGCCGGGGACGGCGCGCGGGGCGCGGGCCGACGCCGTGGTCGACGGGCGGCGCGTCCACGTGCACCTGCCCGCCGGGCACCGGGCGGACGGCGGCCCGTACCCCGTCGTGGTGCTGCTGGACGGCGAGATGTGGGGGCCGGTCCTGGACTTCGGCACCACGCTGGACAACCTGTACGCGGACGGGCGCGTGCCGCCTGCGGTCACGCTGATGGTGGACACCATGGGCCGCGCCCGCCGCATGGAGGACCTCAGCTGCAGCGAGGGGTTCGTCGACTGGCTGGCGGACGTCCTGCTGCCGTGGGCCGCGCAGACCCACGGCGCCACGGACGACCCGGCGCGCACGGTCGTGGCGGGGCAGAGCGCGGGCGGGCTGACGGCCGCGTTCGCGGCGTTCCGGCGGCCGGAGCGGTTCGGCAACGCCCTCTCCCAGTCCGGCTCCTTCTGGTGGCCGGACGGGACGGAGTTCGACGGCGGCAGCGAGTGGCTGACCCGGCAGTTCGCGGTGAGCGAGAAGCTGCCCGTCCGCCTCCGCGTGGAGGTGGGCCTGCAGGAGTGGATGCTCCTCCCCCAGAACCGCCACCTGCGCAACGTGCTGGAGGCCCGGGGCTACGACGTCGCCTACCGCGAGTTCAACGGGGGCCACGACTACGCCTGCTGGCGCGGAGGGCTC
>NZ_JBAMDC010000528.1:0-3767 GCF_036961605.1 Streptomyces sp. KLMMK | reverse complement strand
GCGGCGGCGGGCGGCGCGGCGGCCGAGGCGGAGGAAGAGGAAGGGGACAGGGCTGTCGCGGTGGCGGCGACGGCGCACAGGACGGCGGCCGGGCGGGTGGGACGGCGCATGGATCTCGCAATCGGCGGGGGCGGGGTGTGCAGGGGGCAGAGGGCGTGCGGGGGCGCGCAGGGGGTGGAGGCGCGCAAGGGCGGCGCGGGACCGGTGGTGGCTGACGACGCAGCAGATGACAATGACAACCATTATCGATAGCGTGTGCGGGGTCAAGACGGGCCGCGCCGCCCCGAGGGCTCCCCCCGGCATGCCCGGGCACGCCCCGGACCCCCGGCCGGGACCGCCGACTGCACTACCAAGAGGGAGAGTTGTGGGACACCTGCTGATGGTCGAGAGCTGGGTCGGATCGATGAGCAGACTGCTGCCACGGGCGATCCGCGAAGCCGGCCACGAATTCACCTTCCTCACCCGCGACCTCCACCACTACCTGCGCTCCGCACCCGAGGGCACCGCCCACCCCCTGCTCTCCGCCCGCAACGTCGTCCGGGCCGACACCAACGACCCCGCCGCGCTGCTCCCGCACGTCGAGCAACTGCACGCCGCCCTGCGCTTCGACGGCGTCCTGACCTCCTGCGACTACTACCTCCCCACCGCCGCCCGCATCGCCGCCCGCCTCGGCCTGCCCGGCCCGCCCGTGCGCGCCGTCACCGACGCCTGCCGCAAGGACGCCACCCGCCGCGCCCTCGACCGCGCCGGCCTCCCCGGGCCGCGCTTCGCCGTCTGCCCCGACTGGACCGCCACCGCCGAAGCGGCCCGCGACCTCGGCTACCCCCTCGTCCTCAAGCCCGTCGACCTGTGCGCCGGCATGTACGTGCGCAGGGTCGACGACGAGGCCGGGCTGGCCGCCGCCCACCGCGCCCTCGCGGACTTCCCCGTCAACGCGCGCGGACAGCTCCGCGCCCCCGTCGTCCTCCTCGAAGAACTGCTCGACGGGCCCGAAGTCAGCGTCGAGACCGTCTCCTTTGGCGGAACGGCGCACGTCGTCGGCATCACCGACAAGAGCGTCGGCGGCGCCCCGGCCTTCGTCGAGACGGGCCACATGTTCCCCGCCGCCCTGGACCGGGCGCGGGCCGAGGAGGCCGCCGCCACCGCCCTGCGCGCCCTCGACGCCCTCGGCCTCGACGACGTCGTCGCCCACACCGAGATCAAGCTCACCGCCGACGGGCCCCGCGTCATCGAGGTCAACCCCCGCCCCGCGGGCAACCGCATCACCGAACTCGTCCGCCACGTCACCGGCATCGACCTCGCCGCCGCCTGCGTGGACGTCGCCCTCGGGCGCGCACCCGACCTGACCACCCGTACGACGGGCATACGCAGCGCCGCCGTCTCCTTCCTCGTCCCGGAGACCGCCGGCACGCTGCAGCACATCGACGGGGCGGACGGCGTCGCCGGCGCCCCCGGCGTGCTCGAAGCCTCCTTCGCCGAGCCCGGCACCGCCGTCAAGGCGAGCGGCAGCAACAACGACTACCTCGGGCACGTCATGGCCGCCGACCCCGGCGGCCACGGAGCACGCCGCCGCGCCGAGGACCTCCTCGCCGGCCTCGCCCCGAAGGTGGTGGCGCCGTGAACGTCCTCGCAGCCCTCCCCGCCCCCGCCATCTCCTGCCCCGACCTCGAACGGCGCGTCCTGGCAGGCGCGTACGGGCCCGACCCCCGCACCCTGCACATCAGTGCCGCCTTCACCACCACCCAGGCCGTACGCCACGAAGGCCGCCGCGGCGGCTACCGCAACGAGGTGCTCAGCCTGCGCGTCGGAGCCGCCGTCGGCTCGTGCGCCGTTGAACCCGGCGCCCTTCCCGCCGGCGCCGTCGAGGAGTGCGCCGGCACCGACGCCGCCACGCTCCTCGACCACCCCCTGCACGCCGTACGGGTGGCCGCCCTCGACGCCTACCTGATGCACACCACCCCGCACACCCCCGCCAACGGCGCCCGGCCCTGGGCCCTGCCCGCAGGCGACTCGCTGCGCAAGTCCCGCGCCCGGGCCCGCGCCGTCGTCAGCCTGCTGGACGCCCGCCCCGGGCAGCGCGTCCTCGTCGTCGGCGTCGTCAACTCCCTGCTGGAGGCGCTGCGCGAGCGCGGCCTGGCCTACGTGCCCTGCGACCTCAAGGGCGGTGTCACCGAGTGGGGCGAAGCCGTGCGCGCCGAGGCGCACGCGGAACTCGGAGACTGCGACGCCCTGCTCGTCTCCGGGATGACCCTCGGCAACGGCACCTTCGAGCCCCTGCGCGAGCACGCCCGGCGCCACGGCAAGCAGCTCGTGGCCTTCGCGCAGACCGGCAGCGCGATCCTGCCGCGGCTGATCGGCGCCGGAGTGAGCGCGGTGTGCGCCGAGCCGTACCCGTTCTTCTGGCTCGACGGCGGCCCCGGCGTCCTCCACCGCTACGGCGGGCCGGGCGCGCCGGATGCTTCCGGGGGCGCCGGCTCTCTCGACGCCTCCGGGGGCCTGGGCCCCCGCCGCGCTCCCGGCGGGCCGGGCGTCCTGCGTGCTTCCGGCGGCCACGGTGCGCTCGACGGCTCCGGCGGCTCAGGCGGCTCCGGCGCCCGCGAGGCTTCCGGCGGAGCCGGCTCCCTCGACGCCTCCGGAGGCGCGGGCTCCCTCCACTCCTCCGGAGGCCCGCGATGAGCCCCGTGCTGCAGGCCGCGCCCCGCGCCAACCGCGGGCTCCTCGCCCTCCTCGGCCGCACCCCGCTCGCCCGCATCGACGCCGGACTGCCCGGCCCGCACCCCGGGTTCTGGGCCAAGCTCGAAGGGCTCGGCGCCGGCGGCATGAAGGCCCGCGCCGCCGTCTCCATGCTCATGGGCGCCGAGGAACGCGGCGAACTCCTGCCCGGCGCGCCCGTCGTCGAATCCACCTCCGGCACCCTCGGCATCGGCCTCGCCTTCGCGGGCCAGGCCCTCGGCCACCCCGTCGTCCTCGTCGGCGACGCCGAACTGGAGCCGTCCATGCGGCGCCTCCTGCGCGCCCACGGCGCCCGGCTCGACATCGTCGACCGCCCGGCCGCCGAGGGCGGCTGGCAGGCCGCGCGCCTCGCCCGGCTGCGGCAACTCCTCGCCGCGCACCCCGGCGCGTACTGGCCCGACCAGTACAACAACCCCGACAACGTCGCCGGTTACGCCTCCCTCGCCGCCGAACTGGCCTCCGGCCTGGACCACCTGGACATCCTCGTGTGCAGCGTCGGCACCGGCGGGCACAGCGCCGGCATCGCCGGGCCCCTGCGCCGGCACTTCCCCGGGCTGCGCGTCGTCGGCGTCGACGCGACCGGCTCGACGATCTTCGGCCAGCCGGCCCGGCCCCGCCTGATGCGCGGCCTCGGCAGCAGCATCCACCCGCGCAACGTCGCCTACGACGCCTTCGACGAGGTCCACTGGGTCGGCCCCGCCGAGGCCGCGGACGCCTGCCGGCGGCTGGCGCGCGAGGCGTTCGTCAGCGGCGGCTGGTCCACGGGCGCGGCCGCCCTCGTCGCGGCCTGGGCCGCCCGCGTCCACCCCGGCGCCGTCGTCGCCACCGTCTTCCCGGACGGCCCCCACCGCTACCTCGGCACGCTCTACGACGACGACTTCACCGCAGCACACGGCCTGGACCTCGACGCGGCGGCCCGCCGCCCCCTGGAGATCCCGCACCCCGGAGCCGCGGAGGCGACGGGCTGGGCGCGGTGCACGACGGTGGTGGACCCCCTGGGCCCGGCGCGGGACGGCAGCGGTGCGGGGCACGCG
>NZ_JBAMDC010000527.1:0-3802 GCF_036961605.1 Streptomyces sp. KLMMK | reverse complement strand
GGCTCGCCGCGCTGCGCGACGAGGAGGGCCAGCCGCTCGTACCGGCCGCACACCCGTACCGCTGGTGGGGCCTGCACGAGCCGACCCACAGCGAGGTGCCGCTGCGCGACCGCACCCGGCCGGTCGCCCTGTCCGGTTCGGCCCTCGGCCAGCTGGGCACCTGCTCGCTGCAGTGGTACCTGGGCCGCGAGGTGAAGGCCGACGCGCCCGCCACCGCCGCCCAGGGCTTCGGCAACGTCGTGCACGTCCTCGCCGACGAGGTGGCCTCCGGCCGTACCCCCGCCGACCTCGCCGTGCTCATGGAGCGCCTCGACTCCGTCTGGGACGCGCTCGCCTTCGACGCCCCGTGGAAGTCGGCGCAGGAGAAGGAGAACGCCCGCGCGGCCCTGGAGCGCTTCCTGCGCTGGCACGTCATGGAGCGCGGCGGCCGGGCCCCCGTCGCCACCGAGCACGCCTTCGACGTCACCCTGAAGGCCGAGGACTACCTCGTGCGCATCCGCGGCTCCATGGACCGCGTGGAAGCGGACGACCACGGCCGCGCCTACGTCGTCGACTTCAAGACGGGCAAGGGCACCGTCTCCGCCAAGGAGGTCGAGCGCCACCCCCAGCTCGCCGTCTACCAGCTCGCCGTCGAGCACGGGGCCGTCGACGAGGTCTTCGACGGCGCCCGGCCCCGGGCCGGCGGCGCCGAGCTCGTCCAGCTGCGTCAGGGCGCGGCGAAGCGGGACGGCGGCGACGCCGTCCCGAAGGTGCAGGGCCAGGAGCCGCTGGGCGAGGGCGAGTGGGTCGGCGGGCTGCTCGCCGAGGCGGCGGGCCGGGTCCTGGAGGAGCGGTTCGCCCCCCGCCCCGGCCAGCACTGCTCGCACTGCTCCTTCCGGGCCTCCTGCACGGCCCGGCCCGAGGGCCGGCAGATCGTCGAATAGCCCGGCCCTCGAAGAGAGGCCGGGAGAAACACTCTGACCTGCGGCGATGCCGGTATGTCAGTGGCGGCCGTTAGCGTGGTGTGCCGTGACCCCGCGCCTGACCGACCCCGAGCAGCTCAAGGAGCTCCTCGGCATCCCGTTCACTCCGGAGCAGACGGCCTGCATCACCGCGCCGCCCGCCCCGCAGGTCATCGTGGCCGGCGCCGGGTCCGGCAAGACCACGGTGATGGCCGCGCGCGTGGTCTGGCTCGTCGGCACCGGCCAGGTCGCCCCCGAGCAGGTCCTCGGCCTCACCTTCACCAACAAGGCCGCCGGCGAGCTGTCCGAGCGCGTCCGCAAGGCCCTCGTCGCGGCCGGCGTCACCGACCCCGACCCCGACCCCGGGCCCGCGGCCGCCGACCCCGACCAGGCCCCCGGCGAGCCGCAGATCTCCACGTACCACGCCTTCGCCGGCCGCCTCCTGAAGGAGCACGGCCTGCGCATCGGCCTGGAGCCCGGCGCCCGCCTCCTCGCCGACGCCACCCGCTTCCAGCTCGCCGCCCGCGTCCTGCGCGGCTCCCCGGGCCCCTTCCCGGCGCTCACCCGCTCCTTCGCCGACCTCGTCGCCGACCTCCTGGCCCTCGACGGCGAGCTCGCCGAGCACCTCGTGCCGGCCGAGCGCCTCCGCGCCCACGACCGCGAGCTGCTCGCCGCCCTGGAGGGCGCCCGGCTCACCAACGCCGACCTGCGCAAGGTCCCCGAGACCGCCCGCGCCCGCCTCGAACTGCTGGAGCTCGTCGGCGGCTACCGCGCGGAGAAGCGCAAGCGCGACCTGCTCGACTTCGGCGACCAGATCGCCCTCTCCGCCGAGCTCGCCCGCAGCCGCCCCGAAGTCGGGCGGATCCTGCGCGAGCAGTTCGCCGTCGTCCTCCTCGACGAGTACCAGGACACCTCCGTCGCCCAGCGCCTCCTGCTCTCCGGCCTCTTCGGCGGCGGCACCGGCCACGCCGTCACCGCCGTCGGCGACCCCTGCCAGGCCATCTACGGCTGGCGCGGCGCCTCCGTCGCCAACCTGGACGACTTCCCGCAGCACTTCCCCTTCGCCGACGGCAGCCCCGCCCGCCGCTTCGCGCTCAGCGAGAACCGGCGCAGCGGCGGCCGCCTCCTCGACCTCGCCAACGGCCTCGCCGTCGAGCTGCGCGAGCGCCACGAGGGCGTCGAGGCCCTGCGCCCCGCCCCCGGCGCCGAGCGGGACGGCGTGGTGCGCTGCGCCCTGCTGCCCACCCACGCCGAGGAGCTGGAGTGGCTCGCCGACTCCCTCGCCCACCTCGTGCGCACCGGCACCCGCCCCGGCGACATCGCCGTCCTGTGCCGCACCGCGGCCGACTTCGCCCAGATCCAGGGCGCGCTGGTGCGGCGCGACCTGCCCGTCGAGGTCGTCGGCCTGTCCGGGCTGCTGCACCTGCCCGAGATCGCCGACCTCGTCGCCGTCTGCGAGGTCCTCCAGGACCCCGCCGCCAACGCCTCCCTGGTCCGGTTGCTGATCGGCCCGCGCTGGCGCATCGGCCCCCGCGACCTCGCGCTCCTCGGCCGCCGCGCCCGCACGCTCGTGCCCTACGGCAGCGCGGGCGGCGACCCCGAGCGCCGCCTCGCCGAGGCCGTCGAGGGCACCGACCCCGCCGAGACGGTCTCCCTCGCCGACGCGCTCGACACCTTCCTCGCCGCCGACGCCCCGGGCACCCCTCAGGACGGACTGCCCTTCTCGGCCGAGGCCCGCGTCCGCTTCGCCCGCCTCGCCGCCGAACTGCGCGACCTGCGCCGCTCCCTGGCCGACCCCCTCATGGACGTTCTCCACCGCGTCCTGGCCGTCACGGGCCTGGAGGTCGAGCTGTCCGCCTCGCCGCACGCCCTGGCCGCCCGCCGCCGCGAGACCCTCTCGCACTTCATGGACGTCGCCGCGGGCTTCGCAGCCGTCGACGGCGAGACCACCCTGCTCGCCTTCCTCGGCTTCCTGCGCACCGCCGCGCAGTACGAGAAGGGCCTCGACAGCTCCCTCCCCGGAGGGGAGGACACCGTCAAGGTCCTCACGGCGCACAAGTCCAAGGGCCTGGAGTGGGACGTCGTCGCCGTCCCCGGCCTCGTCGAGCGCACCTTCCCCAGCGAGCAGTCCCGCGACTCCTGGACCGCCCAGGCCAAGGTCCTCCCGCACGCCCTGCGCGGCGACGCCGACACCCTGCCCGACGTCGGCGCGTGGGACGCCAAGGGCATGGGCGCCTTCAAGGCCGCCATGAAGGAACACCAGCGCATCGAGGAACTCCGCCTCGGTTACGTCACCTTCACCCGCCCCCGCTCCCTGCTCCTCGGCTCCGGCCACTGGTGGGGCCCCAGCCAGAAGAAGCCCCGCGGGCCGTCCGCGTTCCTCGACGCCCTCCGCGCGCACTGCGAGGCCGGCCACGGCGAGATCGAGGCCTGGGCCGCCCCTCCGGAGGAGGACGCCGAGAACCCCGCGCTGCAGGAGGACGAGACCGACCGCTCCTGGCCGCTGCCCCTGGACCCGGACTCCCTCGCCCGCCGCCGCGCCGCGGCCGACGCGGTGCTCGCGCACCTGGAGCGGCTGGAGAGCGGGGCCACCACGGGGACCGGTGCGCCGGTGCTCCCCGAGCCCGAGCCCGAGCCGGCCTACGACCCGGACTGGCCGCCCCCGCCGTCGGACGACGAGGACCACGACGCGTACGCACCGGAGCCGGCCCCGCACGAGGACGAGCACCTGGCCGACCCGCACGCGTGGGAGGCCTTGCCGACGGCCCGTCCGGAGGCCGTCACGGGCGCCGAGGCGTACGAGGGCGATCGTGCTCCGCACGAGGACGAGCAGTTCGCCGGCCGCGGCGCGTGGGACGCCC
>NZ_JBAMDC010000526.1:0-3835 GCF_036961605.1 Streptomyces sp. KLMMK | reverse complement strand
ACGGCCCCGTCCCCACCCTCGACGGGCTCTCCGTCCACGACACGCTCGGCAAGGTCCCGGCCCTCGTCGCCGTCGTCTACGGCCCCGAGCACCGCATCGCCTACGTCAACGACGCCTACGCCGCCCTCTTCGGCGCCCGCGGCCCCGGAGCCCCCGCCCGCGAAGCCCTCCCCGAGCTCACCGAGCTCGGCCTGCTCCCCCTCATGGACCAGGTCCTGCGCAGCGGCAGGCCCCGCACGGTCAAGTCCCGCCGCGTCACGGCCGACGTCAATGCCGCGATGAACCTCGCCGCCGCCCCGGGCACCACCCCCGCCGCGAGCGACGCCACCCCTGCGGCCGACGTCCCCCACCAGAGCACCGCCTCCGCCACCGAGCCCGACACCCGCCCCCGCAGCGGCTACTACACCTTCACCTGCTCCCCGATCGAAGTCGGCGCCACCGAAGCGAAACAGCCCGGCGTCCTCGTCTTCGCCGCCGACGTCACCGATCAGATCGAAGCCGCCGAACGGCTGCGCGCCAGCGAGCGCCGCCAGCGCGAGGCCGCCGTCACCCTCCAGCGCAGCCTCCTCCCGCAAGAGCTCGAACAACCCGACGACCTGCGCGTCGCCGCCACCTACCAGCCCGGCGGCAGGGACACCGCCGTGGGCGGTGACTGGTACGACGTCATCACCCTCGGCGCCGGCCGCACCGCCCTCGTCATCGGCGACGTCATGGGCCGCGGAGTGCGCGCCGCCGCCGTCATGGGCCAGCTCCGCACCGCCGTCCGCGCCTACGCCCGCCTCGACCTGCCGCCCCACGAGGTCCTCCAGCTCCTCGACGGCCTCGCCAGCGAAATCGACGCCACACAGATCGCCACCTGCATCTACGCCGTCCACGACCCCAACGAGGGCCGCCTGGTCTACGCCTCCGCGGGCCACCTCCCGATCCTCGTCCGCGACCCCGACGGCACCGTCCGCCGCGCCGCCGAACCCACCGGCCCGCCCCTCGGTACCGGCGGCTGGATGCACACCTCCGGCACCATCCCGCTCGGCCCCGGCTCCAGCGCCGTCCTCTACACCGACGGCCTCGTCGAGCGCCGCACCGAGGACATCGACGAGGGCGTCGCCGCCCTGGAGCGCGCCTTCGCCGGTGCCACCGGCTCGCCCCAGGTCATGTGCGACCGCCTGATCCGTGCCCTCGGCGTGACCGCCGACCACGACGACGACGTCGCCGTCCTCGTCCTCCAGCACCCCGCCCGCACCGGCCACGACGCCGAGCTCTTCCACAACGCCGCCCTGGAGCTCCTCGGCGGCATCGAAGCAGCACCCCGGGCCCGCGCCTTCGCCTCCGGCGTCCTCGTCAGCTGGCGCTTCCCGACCGAGCTGCGCGACCTGGGCGTCCTGGCCGCCAGCGAGCTCGTCGCCAATTCCCTCCAGCACGGCACACCCCCCATGCGGCTGCGCCTGCGCCGCACCGACCGCCGGCTGATCATCGAGGTCACCGACGGCGACGACCACCTCCCGCGGCGCCGCCGCGCCGAGCCCGCAGACGAGGCGGGGCGCGGCATCTCGATCATCGCCACGATCGCCTCCTCCTGGGGCTCACGGCGCACACCGGGCGGCGGCAAGGCCGTCTGGTGCGAATTCGCCTTGCCGGCGGGGCACGGGTGACGCAGGGATGACGAAAGAGAGGGAGGGCGCCACAGGCGCCCTCCCTCTCCTCTTACTCCTCTTATATGCACCTCTTATAGAGAGGCGCATATTCAGGCGGGGACCGGCGTACGCTCCTCCGCCGCCTTGGCGCGGCGCTGTGTCTTCGCCAGCAGCGGGTTGTCCTGCGCCGGGGTGAGCCGACGGCCCAGCCGCAGGGCCAGGGCGGTGATCCCCAGGGAGCACGCGATCACCATGGCGATGTACGCCACGTACAGACCGCCACCGGCCATCAGACCGCCCACGGCCGGCCCGATCGCCAGCGCGAGCTGCTTCACGAGCGCGAACGCCGAGTTGTACTGACCGACCAGCCTGGCCGGCGCGAGGTCCGCCACCAGCGGCGCCACCGTCGGCGACAGCATCGACTCGCCGATGCCGAAGAGCGCGTACGTGGAGATCAGCAGCGCGGTCGCCACCCCGTGCGCCCCGGGAATGAGCCCCGAGACCCCCGCGGCCACCCACGCAACGGTCCAGATGACACCCACGAGCGCCATGACCCGGCTGCGCCGGTGCCCCTCGACCAGCTTCAGCACGACGAACTGCGCCAGCACGATGGCCGCGGTGTTCGCGGCGAGGGCGATGCCCAGGGTCGCCGGCGAGATCCGCGTGACCTCGACCGCGAACGCGGCCAGACCCGACTCGAACTGTCCGTAGCAGGCGAAGAACATCACGAAGCCCAGGACGCACAGCTGCACCATGGCCCGGTCACCCAGCAGCGTGCGCCAGCCGCCCTTGGCGCCCTCGTCCGTCGGGACCGCGTCCTCGACCTTGGGAGCCTTCGGCAGCCGCACCGTCGCCACGGCGGCACCCAGCACCAGGAACATCACCGACTCGATCGCGAAGAGCCGCACGAAGCTGCCCGGGTCCGAGGTGTCCACGAGCTGCCCGCCGAGCAGACCGCCGAGGCCGAGACCGAGGTTGTTCAGGAAGAACTGCATCGCGAACGCCCGCGACCGGGTCGTCGGCGTCGAGCACCAGACGATCATCGTGGCGAGCGTCGGCTGGATCACCGCGATACCGGCACCCAGCGCCGCGGCAGCGGCGAAGACCAGCGACTCGCTGGACGCCAGCCCCATCCCCATCGACCCGACGGCGGCGGAGACCGTACCGGCGACGGCAACAGGCAGCGGACCCCGCCGGTCGATCACGCGACCGACGAAGGGCAGCACGACGAGCGCGGACACGGCGAACGTCATCAGCACCATGCCTGCGGTGCCCGCTCCGAGGTCCCGTACCTGAGACACATAGATGAACAGGAACGGGACGGTGAAGCCGTTGCCGAACGCACTCAGGGCGTTCCCCAGCTGGATCCGGCGCAGAGCTGCGCCCATCGCGGTGGTCACACTCACCTTCCTAGGTCGAGGTTGAGGGGCGGGACTGTCCAGGTCTGAAGACTTCAACAGTAAAGTTCGAAGCTAAAGAGTACATGGCGAAGGGCTTTAGTGCGAATCAGTTCGTGTCATACTGCCGGGCATGGCTGACACCCCCGGCCCCGGCGCCTCCGAGCCGAGCCTCGACGAACAGATCGCCGCCTACCAGCGCGAGTTCCAGGACCTCGACCCCCAGGTCGAGAAGGTCGTCTCGGCACTCAGCCGCCTCAACCGGCGGATGCACGTCGCCTACGGGCGCCAGACCGCCGAGCTGGGCATCAGCAACGCCGAGTGGGAGGTCCTCAAGGCCCTCGTCCTGGCCGGTGACCCCTACCGCCTGGGCCCCGGCGACCTTGCCAAGCGGCTCGGCCTCACCCCCGCCGCCATGACCCACCGCATCGACCGCATGGTCGCGGAGGGCCTGGTGACCCGGGAGCGCGACGAGAACAACCGCGTCCGCGTCATCGTCGGCATTACGGAGGAAGGCCGCAGCAAGTGGCTGGAGGCCATGCGCATGGCCACGGTCTTCGAGGAGGAACTCCTCCAGGACCTCTCCGGCGAGGAGCGCGGCCGGCTCGGCGAGATGCTGACCCGCCTGCTGCGCAGGGTGGAGGACGCCCAGCCGGACGCCGGCGGGCGGCTCAGCGACCTCGACTGAGGGGCCCCGATGGGGGTGGGCGAGGGGCCGGGCAGGGGCTGGTCCAGACCGTTTGACACGCCCTTGGGGCATGAGTAGTGTTCTCCGAGTTGTCACGGAGCCATGACGGTTCCGAGACG
>NZ_JBAMDC010000525.1:0-3855 GCF_036961605.1 Streptomyces sp. KLMMK | reverse complement strand
ACTCGCCCACCCACCCGTTCAGTTCGGCGCGGATCCCCTCCTCGTCGCCGCCCCAGAGCGGGGCGAGCTCCGCCGCCGCGCGCCCGGGGTCCCAGTCGCTCCGCTGCAGGGCGATCCACATCGACGTGCCCAGCGGCCCGCACCGGTGCCGGATGCCCGTGCGCGGCGAGAACAGGTCCAGCCGGCCGTCGGGCAGGACCCTGGCCAGCAGATCCGGCTCGGCCCGTAAGCCCTCCACCACCGCCTTCTGCGGGGGCTGTTCACCGCCGGTGCGGCGGGCCGTGCGGCGAATCGAATGCAACACCATGGATCCTCCCGGCTGGGACGCGACTGGACGGGCGCCCTCGTGGGTCCGCACCGCCCGTGCGGCGGCCCGCATCGCTCTCGACGCTACCGAGGGTCGCCTCCCGGCGGAACCACGCTGACTGAACTCGGCAGACGGAGGAAACGGGTGCCGGAAGGTAGAGAAACCTCTACCCCCAAGACACCCTTCAGCGTCATTCTTTCGAACCCGCCCGGCTCCTAGCGTTGTCACCAGGTCACGCGGGGTGCGTGACAGTCCGGTGGGGGAGTCTCGGTGCACACACGAGAAGACGTGCGATCAACGACCGCGGTGCGGCTGGAAGCGGTCCGGAAGATCTACGGCAAGGGCGACAACGAGGTGGCCGCGCTCAAGGAACTGAGCATGTCCTTCGGCACCGGCACCTTCACCGCCGTGATGGGCCCGTCGGGCTCCGGGAAGAGTACCTTCCTGCACTGCGCAGCCGGCCTCGACCAGCCCACGTCGGGTTCGGTGACGGTCGGCGACGTGGACCTCGCCGGGCTGGACGAGGTGCAGCTGACCAAGCTGCGCCGCGACCGCATCGGCTTCATCTTCCAGTCCTTCAACCTGCTGCCCGCGCTGACCGTGATGCAGAACATCGTGCTGCCGCTGAAGCTCGCCGGTAAGCGCCCGAACAAGAACCAGATCCTCATGGTGGTCAACCGGGTCGGCCTGGCCGAGCGGGTCAACCACCTGCCGGGCCAGCTCTCCGGCGGCCAGCAGCAGCGCGTGGCCATCGCCCGCGCCCTGGTCACCCGGCCCGACGTCATCTTCGCCGACGAGCCCACCGGCGCCCTGGACACCCGGACCGCCGCCGCGGTGCTCGCCCTGCTGCGCGAGTCGGTCTCCGCCATCGGCCAGACCCTGGTGATGGTCACCCACGACCCCGTGGCCGCCTCGTACGCCGACCGCGTGGTCTTCCTCGCGGACGGGCGGTTCGTCGGCGAGCTGCACCGGCCGACCCCCGAAGCCGTCGCCGCCCGGATGACGCGCCTGGGCGCCTGGGACGACGAGACCCGCGAGCCGTCCGCGACGGTGGCTGGGGGCCTGCACTGATGTGGGCCCTGGTCTTCCGTACGCTGAAGTTCCGTAAGACGGGATTCATCGCCACCTTCCTCGCGATGTTCCTCGGCGCCGCGATCGTCATGGGCTGCGGCGGTCTCCTCGAGACCGGCATCCGGATGGCCGCGCCGCCGCAGCGGCTCGCCGCCGCACCGGTCGTGGTGACGGGCCAGCAGAAGCACGACGGCACCGCGCTCAGCGAGCGCAACCGCATCGACGCGGGCCTGGTCGACACCGTCCGCTCGGTGCCCGGGGTCCGGCAGGCCGTCGCCGACGTGTCCTTCCCCGCGACCGTCCTCACCGGCGGGAAGCCGGTCGCCGGCAGCTCCGGCTCCGCCGGCCACAACTGGGACAGCGCCCAGCTGACCCCGTACGCCCTCAAGCAGGGTGCGGCGCCCGCCCGCAACGGCGAGGTCGTCCTCGACTCCGGCCTGGCCGCCCGCGCGGGAGCCTCCGTCGGCTCGACCGTCGACCTGGCCGCCCACGGCACCACGCGGAAGTACGTCGTCACCGGCATCGCGGACCGCAAGGGCGGCGGCAGCACGGATCCGGCGGTGTTCTTCTCCGGCGCCGAGGCCCTGCGGCTGGCCGCGACCGGCGGGAAGATCGACTCCATCGGCGTGCTGCCCGCACCGGGCACGAGCACGGCCGCGCTCGGCAAGGCCGTCGAAGCCGAGGTGGGAGGCGCTGCCACCGTCCTCACCGGCGAGCGGCGGGGGCTGGCCGAACTGCCCGGCACCCTGGCCAGCCAGCAGACGGTCACCATCCTGGCGTCGATCTTCGGCAGCTGGGCGATCCTCATCGTGATGTTCGGCGTGGCCTCCACCCTGGGGCTGTCGCTGCAGCAGCGCCAGCACGAGATGGCCCTGCTCCGTGCCATCGGCACCACCTCCCGGCAGGTGCGCCGGATGATCCTCGGCGAGACCGCCGTGCTGTCCGTGCTGGCCACCGTCCTGGCGGTCCTGCCCGGCCGGTACCTCGGCGAGCTGCTCTACGGCCAGCTGACCGGGCACGGCGTCGTGTCGGACGCGGTCGCCTTCCGGGAGGGCTGGATCCCGGTCGCCGTCGGCGCGGTGGCCGCCGTCGCCGCGGCCCTGGGCGCGACGCTCTTCGCCGGGCGCCGCGCCGCGCGGACCAAGCCGGTCGCCGCGCTCGCCGAGAGCGCGCTGCAGACCCGCTGGTTCACGGTCCCCCGGCTGCTGCTCGCCCTGTTCTTCTTCGCCAACGGCATCCTCCTGTCGATCGTCACGGCCACGGTGATGGAGGACGGGCCGTCCCTCGCGAGCACCGCCGGCCCCGCGTCCGTCCTCTTCGCCATCGGCCTCGCCCTGCTGGCCCCCGGCATCACCAAGGGGATCGTGACCGTGCTGCGCCTGCCGGTCCGGCTGCTGACGGGGCTCTCCGGCGAACTCGCCCTGCACAACGCGGCCACGCGCAACGTCCGCATGGCGGGCGCCGTCGCCCCGATCATCCTGCTGATCGGCATCGCCACCGGCACCCTCTACATGCAGTCGACGGAGGACAGCGTCTCCGCACGCAGCTACTCCGAGAACGTGCTCGCCGACTACGTGGTCGACTCGTCGGCCGGGGGCTTCGGCCCGGGCGTCGTCGAACAGGTCCGCGGCCTCCCCGGGGTGGCCGGCGCCTCCGAACTGGTCTCCTCGGACGGAAAGGTCGAGAAGAACGGCGGCTCCGACATCGCCCTGCGCGGCGTCTCCCGGGCCGACGCGGACAAGACCCTCGCGGTCGGCCCCGTCGCCGGATCGCTCGGCGGACTGCAGGGCGACACCGTGGCCCTGTCGGACAAGCAGGCGCAGAAGTTCGGCGTCCGCGTCGGGGACACGCTGCCGGTGCGCCTCGGCGACGGCACCCGCACCGACCCGAAGGTCGTCGCGCTCTTCCCCGACAACCCCAAGCAGCAGTACCTCCTGCTGCCCTCCGCGGTCCTGGCCCCGCACACGACCGCCGGTCTGCCCGAGCAGATCCTGGTCCGCGCCGACGCCGACGCCGACCGCGGCGCCCTCCGGGAGAAGCTCGACCGGCTCGCGGCCGCCCAGCCCGGCGCCGAGGTGGCCGGACGCGCCTCGCTGACGAGCCAGAACAACCAGATCCAGCAGATCCTGGTCTCGGCGAACTACACCATCGTCGCCATGATCGTCGGCTATGCGGCGATCACCGTGATCAACGCCCTGGTGGCGGTGACCCGCCAGCGCAACCGGGAGTTCGGCCTCCAGCGGCTGACCGGCGCCACCCGTGGCCAGGTGATCGGCATGCTGAGCGTCGAAGGCGGCCTGGTCGCCGTCATCGGGACCGTGCTCGGCACCGTCGCCGCCGCCACGACCATCGTCCCGTACAGCCTCGTCAAGAACGGCACCCCGATGCCCGAGGGATCCGTCGGCACCTACCTGGCGATCATCGGGGGAGCCCTGGTCCTCATCTTCGGCGCGACGCTGGTGCCCTCCTGGCGCGGG
>NZ_JBAMDC010000524.1:0-3859 GCF_036961605.1 Streptomyces sp. KLMMK | reverse complement strand
GCGGGAGGCCAGGTCGGCGCGGTTGGCGGCCAGTTCGGCAGCGATGGTGTCGGGGCCCTGCGCCAGGCCGCGGGCCAGGGTGACGACCTCGGCGGTCTTCTGGCGGGCGAAGGCGAGCCAGCGGACGATCTGCGGGTCGATGTCCCGCTCGGCCGCCGCGTCCAGCGGGACGTGCAGCAGGGAGCAGGAGGAGGAGACGTCGACGCGGCCGGCGAGGCCGAGGAGGGTGCCGAGGGTGGACAGGGACTTCTCGAAGTCGTTGATCCACACGTTGCGGCCGTTGACGACGCCGGCCAGGAGGCGCTTGCCGGGCAGTCCGCCGACGGCCGCGAGGTCGTCGAGGTTGGCGGCGGCGGGCCCGGTGAAGTCCAGGGCGAGGCCCTCGACGGGGGCCTTGGCGAGGACGGGCAGGGCCTCGCCGAGCCGGTCGAAGTAGGAGGCGACGAGCAGCTTGGGCCGGTCGGTGAGGCCGCCCAGGTCGCGGTAGGCGCGGCCGGCGGCGTTCAGCTCGGCGGGGGTGCGGTCCTGGACCAGGGCGGGCTCGTCGAGCTGCACCCAGGCGGCCCCGGCGGCCCGCAGGTCGGCGAGCACCTCGGCGTACACCGGCAGCAGCCGGTCGAGGAGGGTGAGCGGTTCGAAGTCGGCGGCGACGCCGGGTGCGGCCTTGGCCAGCAGCAGGTAGGTGACGGGGCCGACGAGGACCGGACGGGGGGTCAGGCCGAGCGCGAGGGCTTCCTTCAGCTCGGCGACCTGCTTGGTGGAGTCCGAGGTGAAGACCGTGTCGGGGCCGAGCTCGGGGACCAGGTAGTGGTAGTTGGTGTCGAACCACTTGGTCATCTCCAGCGGCGCCACGTCCTGGGTGCCGCGGGCCATGGCGAAGTAGCCGTCGAGGGAGCCGGCTTCGACGGCCGCGCGGTGCCGCGCGGGGATCGCGCCGACCATGACGCTGGTGTCCAGGACGTGGTCGTAGAGCGAGAAGTCGCCGGTGGGCACCTCGTGGACGCCGGCGTCGGCCAGCTGCTGCCAGTTGGTGCGGCGCAGTGCGGCGGCGGTGTCCCGGAGGTCGCCGGCGGTGACGCGGCCCTTCCAGTACCCCTCGATCGCCTTCTTCAGTTCACGGTTGCGCCCCTGACGGGGGTAGCCGTACACGGTGGCCTGGGCTGCCGCGGCTGCGGACTTGCTGGTCACGGAACTCTCCTTCGCGAGCGTGCGTGCGTCCATGACCCCGGGGGACGGGCGGAAGGCGCGAAGGAACGACGGAACCGGGCGGGTTGCTGCCGGAGTGCGGTCGCGTGTGCGCCGCCGTCCGTGCCCGCCTGATATGTGCGCCGACCCGCCCTCGAGGTCACCGGGATCTCCGTGCGCTCGGCAGCGCACGGGCAGTCGGCAGGTCTTCGGACTCGCGGGCACGCCATATGGCACCTACTGGCCGTCGCTTCCCGGATCCCTGCGGATCCAGTGCGTATGACGGCGGTCGTTCCCGCTCACCGCTGCGGGGCAGTCCCGGATTCCCACCGGGTTCCCTCTTACGACGCGCCTGCCTGGCGAGCAGGGCGAACCAGCTGCACCGTCACCATATGGTGCCGGACGGGCCCACGGACAGACCTGTTCGGATACCGGACTGTGGTGTGGGACACGCGGCGCACGAACGGGCGTTCTTCAGGAGGCGGTTCGCGTGGCCAGGCGCAGGCGCAGCTCCATCTCGTGCTCCCCGGAGACATGCCCCCGGTGCTCGACGGCGAAGGCCCGTTCGAGCTCCTCCTTGACCTGGCGGACGGGGTCCGCCGCGCCGAAGAGGTCGGCGGTCACCGCGCCCGACAGGGCCGTCCCCTCCGCCTGCACCGCGTCGGCGCCGGTGCGCGTCCGGGTGTCGACGCTCATGCACCAGATCATGGGGCCGGCGCCGGGGGTGCCGGGCCCGGTCTCGCCGCGCGGCGGCCCGGCCTCGGGGAAGACGGCCTCGAGGACACCGAAGACGGCGCCCGCGTCCTGGTGGCCGCAGTCCGTCAGATGCACGCTGACGTGGTCCGCACTCTCCCGGGCATCCGTCACTGCTCCTCCTTCGCCGTCCCTGGCCGTGGCCGGGCTCCGCCGCCGAGCGGGGGAGGCCCTGCTTCGACCGTACGGCGCGCCCGGGGGCTCTGGCGCGGGCTGTGCGACCATCCGGGCCAGGCGCCGGGCTCCCGCACGAAGATGCAGCATCCGATTCAACGGCCTCACCCGAACGGTGGAATGCGCCGAAAGTAATTGACTGATTACGCTTAGTGCATGAACCTGTGGAGTCCTGAGCCGCTGCCGTGGAGGCCCGCGCTGCGGGTCGCGGTCGCCGTGCTGGTCTCCGTCCTCCTGCTGTTCTCCGGAGGGAGCGGCACGGTCTACGCCCTGGGCCCCGGCCCGGAGGAGAGCTCCGTCTCCGTGGAGTTCGCCGCCACCGACGACTGCGTCGCGGACACCCGTTCGCCCCGCTCCTCGGTCTCGCCCTCCAGGCGCTCCTGCCTCCCGCCCTTCCGGGCGCCCGTCCCGCCGGCCACCCCGGCCCGCCCGCTGTCGGCCCCGGCCGGCCCCGAGGGCCCCGCGGCGTCCGCCGGCCCCGCGCGCAACGACGTCCTGCGCTGCTGAGAAGGACCGCGCCCGCCCCCGGCCGTCCGGAGCGGGCGCACGTGCGGAACTCCCTTCACACCGGCAGGCACGAGAGCAGAGAGACGTCATGCCCCTCGATCCCGCGCGTGTCCTGAGTGCGTATCTGCGCGCCCAGGTCTACCGCGCCCACGGCCCAGACCCCAAGCCCGCCTCCACCGACGGTGAGCACCCTCCGGGCACCACGAGCCCTTCGCACGGTGCGGACCCCGCCTCCCCGGCCGAGGAGAAGCCTCCCGCCGCTCCCGGCGTGAGCATCCCCGTCGCGGGAGCCGAACCCGCCGCCCCCCGCGGCGCGCCGCCGACCCGGCCCGGCCTCTTCGCCCGTCTGCTGCTGTACGTACGGCAGGAGTAGCCGGACCCGCTCTGCGGGCCGCCCGCTCCCGGCACCGGGAGCGGGCGGCCGCGTGCTCCGCCTGCCGGCGCCGGCGCCGTCCCCTTTCAGGTGAAGGGGCGGGCCCGGCCCGTCGGTGGCCTCCCGGCGCCGGGAAGGGGATGCCCGTCGACGCTGACGAGGGAGAACCCATGCCGACCGACGATGTCGCGCGATTCCTGGAGGCCCTGAGCCCGGCTCACCGCGAGGAGGTCGGCCGGAAACCGCGCGAGCAGCAGGAGAAGCTGGCCGCCGCCTGGGAGAAGGAACTGCGGGAGGACACCGACCTCGACACGCTGAGCGAACTCTCACCGGCCGCCGCCGAGAGCGAGGCGGCCCGGCGGGTCGTCGAAGGGCGTTCGTAGGCGCGGGGCCGCCCGGGCACGGCCCGGGCGGCCCCGCGCAGTGCCTCATTCCGTGGCCGTCACCCGGGCCAGCGCCTCGTCGCGTACGTCCGGGTGAGGGTGCCGGCGCAGGGACCGCAGCTGCTCGCGCCAGGGGGCGGACCAGCCGGTGCGGCGGCCCCCCAGCGAGGTGAGCGCGAGCGCGAACAGCCCGGTGGCGAGATCTCCGTCGTCCGCGAGGGAACGCGCCGCGTGGGCGAGCGCCTCGTCGCTGCCGTCGCGGCTGCCGAAGCGCGCGGCGAGGGAACCGGCCGTCCGCGCCGCGAGCACGGGCCGGCCCTCGTGCAGCCGGGCGAGGCGCTCCAGCTGCGCCGTCAGGGCGGCCGGAGCGGCGGCCGGGTCGAGGACCCGGAGCATCAGCTCGACCGCGTCGGGGACGTGGTGCCCGGAGCCCGCGAGGAGCTCGGCCACCACGGGCGCCGCCTCCTCGACGGCCCGGGTGCGC
>NZ_JBAMDC010000523.1:0-3865 GCF_036961605.1 Streptomyces sp. KLMMK | reverse complement strand
CTCGTGGGGTGCGTCGCGGCCGCCCGCGGCGGAGGCCGCGGAACCCTCCCGGAGAGCCGGTGCGGGACGGCGCAGAACGCAGGCCGTGCTCGCCGCGGTCGGCGCGCTCCTGGTCGCGGTGGCCGTCGCCGTGGTGCTCGGCCTCGGCCTCCTGCCGGGCGGGGGCGGAGGCAAGGGCGGGTCCGGCACCACCACGGGCAGCGGGGGCGGCCGGGCGAAGTCCGTGCCCGAGCAGTTCCTCGGCACCTGGACCGGGCAGGTCGTCCAGAGCGACGGCACCCCCAACGGCACCATGACCGCCGTCATCGCCGACGGCGCCCTGGGCGCCTACGTCGTCCGCACCACCTACTCCGCGCTCAACGTCCTGGAGTGCCGCAGCAAGGGCAAGCTGCTCACCGCCGTCCCCACCCGGCTCACCCTGGAGGAGGCCACCGACGGCACGCCGTCGCTCGGGTGCACGGGCGAGACCGCGCGGATCACGTTCTCCCTGGCCGCCGACGGCAAGCTCATGTACACGTCCGAGGACACCAAGGGCGGCAGCCCCCACGCAACCCTCACCCGCCGGGACGGATGAGGGCTGGCGTAGGCTGACGGTCGTGTCAAACCCCCTCCGAAGGGACGCCCCGGTGAGCGAGAAGGCCGACCTCACGACCATTGATGTCACAGCCGTCCTCGACCGCGCCGCCGCCGGTGGCCGCATCACTCCCGAGGAGGCGCTGGAGCTCTACCGCTCCGCACCGCTGCACGCGCTCGGCGCGGCGGCCGACGCGGCGCGCCGCAAGCGCTACGCGGGCATCGAGCACATCGCGACGTACATCATCGAGCGCAACATCAACTACACGAACTCGTGCGTCACCGCGTGCAAGTTCTGCGCCTTCTACGCCCCGCCGAAGAGCGACAAGGTCTGGACGCGCCCCCTGGACGACATCCTGCGCCGCTGCGCGGAGACCGTGGAGCTCGGCGGCACGCAGATCATGTTCCAGGGTGGTCACCACCCGGACTACGGCGTGGAGTACTACGAGGAGCACTTCTCCGCCATCAAGAAGGAGTTCCCGCAGCTGGTGATCCACTCCCTCGGCGCGTCCGAGGTGGAGCACATGGCGCGGATCTCCGGGGTGAGCGCGGAGGAGGCCATCCGCCGCATCCACGCCGCCGGCCTGGACTCCTTCGCGGGCGCCGGCGCCGAACTCCTGCCCGCACGGCCCCGCAAGGCCATCGCGCCGCTGAAGGAGTCCGGCGAGCGCTGGCTGGAGATCATGGAGCTCGCCCACACCCTGGGCGTCGAGTCGACCTCCACCATGCTGATGGGCACCGGCGAGACCAACGCCGAGCGGATCGAGCACATCCGGATGATCCGTGACGTGCAGGACCGCACGGGCGGCTTCCGCGCCTTCATCCCGTACACCTACCAGCCGCAGAACAACGTGCTGAAGGGCCGTACGCAGGCGACCGTCTTCGAGTACCTGCGGATGATCGCCGTCGCGCGGCTGTTCCTGGACAACGTCGCCCACATCCAGGGCTCCTGGCTGACCGTCGGCAAGGAGGCGGGCCAGCTCTCGCTGCACTACGGCGCGGACGACCTGGGCTCGGTGATGCTGGAGGAGAACGTCGTCTCCTCGGCCGGTGCCAAGCACCGCTCCAACCGCATGGAGCTCATCGACCTCATCCGCAAGGCGGGCCGCGTCCCGGCGCAGCGCGCCACCACGTACGAGCACCTGCTCGTGCACGACGACCCGGCGAACGACCCCGTCGACGACCGCGTCGTCTCGCACCTGTCGTCGACGGCGATCGAGGGCGGCACGGCCCACCCCGAGCTCAAGCTCATCGACGCGAGCTGACGCCGGACCCGTGCTGACGACGCCGTGCTGACGATCCACGCCGCCGGCCTGCTGCTGACCGCCGCCCCCGGTTCCGCTGCGGTGCCCGGCGGCGCCGTCGCGGTGGACGGCGGCAGGATCGCGGCGGCCGGCCCGTACGAGGACGTGGCCGCGGCCTGCCCGGGGGCGCGCGTGCGGCACTGGCCGGGCGTGCTGACGCCCGGTCTGCGCCAGTGGCACGCGGCGTGGCTGCTGGGGAACGCCTATTTCCCGGATCCGCGCGAGTACGACGAGCTGGGGGACCGCCCGCTCACCGGCGAGCGGCTCGCGGCGCTGGAGATGACCGAGACCCGCCGGGCGGGCAGCGTCCGGCGGGGGCTGCAGCAGATGCTGCGGCACGGCACCACGGCGGTGGCCGCGACGGGCGGCTTCAAGGACCCGGCGGTGGCGACGGCGGTCGCCCGGTCGGGGATGAGGGTCGTACCGGCGCGCCTCGCGCCGGGGATCCCGGCCGACGGTCCGGACCTCGATCCCCTGCGGGAGGGCCGGGACCTGCCCGGCTGCGTCGAGGCGCCTCTGGCCGTCGGCGGTCCGGCCGACCTCGCCGCCTTCGACGTGCCGGACGAGGCGGCGCTCCTGGCGGTGGGCGCGGGGACGTGCGTGGCGACGGTGCTGGGCGGCCGGCTGGTGTACCGGCGGCGCTGAGCGCAGGCCGCGCACCCCGCCGCCCGGCCGGGTGCCGCGCACCGGCCGGCGTCAACGAGCCGTATGGAGAGCGTCCGCGCACGTCAGGGGCCCGTCAAGGCGGAAGGCCCCGGTCCGTTCCGCGGGGCAGGATGAGCAGCGCGGGGACGGCCGCTACGGACGTCCCGCGGTGCCACTGTGGAGGGCCCTGGCAACGGTTCGTTACGCCGGGCCGCAAGGGCGCGCAACGCCGGGCGGGGGGTCCGGCGGTCCCGGGGAGCGGGGGCTCCCGGGACGAGCGCAGTCGGCACCGCAGGGCGGCCGGTCCTTCCCGGGCGCGCCGTCCCCGTCCAGCCACCCTCTGCGTCCCCTCCCGCCCCGGGGGTGAACAATGGGGACGTGACCCGAGCATCCCTGGACAAGCAGCCGCACGAAGTCGCCGCGATGTTCGACGACGTGGCGGCCAAATACGACCTCACCAACGACGTGCTCTCGCTCGGCCAGGCCCGTCTGTGGCGCAAGGCCGTCGCCCGGGCCGTCGACGCCCGCCCGGGGGAGAAGGTCCTGGACCTCGCGGCCGGTACGGGCACGTCCTCGCTTCCGTTCACCATGGCCGGCGCCTACGTCGTGCCGTGCGACTTCTCGGTCGGCATGCTGCGCGAGGGCAAGAAGCGCAACCCCTGGATGCCGCTGACCGCGGGCGACGCCACCCGGCTGCCCTTCGCGGACGGGGTGTTCGACGCCGTCACGATCTCCTTCGGACTGCGCAACGTGCAGGACACCGGCGCCGCGCTGCGCGAGATGCTGCGCGTGACCCGGCCCGGCGGCCGCGTGGTGATCTGCGAGTTCTCCACGCCCACGTGGGCGCCCTTCCGCACGGTCTACAGCGAGTACCTGATGCGGGCCCTGCCGCCGGTCGCGCGGGCCGTCAGCAGCAGCCCCGACGCGTACGTCTACCTCGCCGAGTCGATCCGCGCCTGGCCCCGCCAGCCGGAGCTGGCCGCTCTGCTTCAGGAGGCGGGCTGGTCGAAGGTCGCGTGGCGCAACCTCACGGGCGGCGTCGTCGCCCTGCACCGGGGCACGAAGCTTTCGGGGTGACGAGTCCGGTGTGACGCGTCACGGACGGGCCGGGGCCGGGGCGGTGGGCTGACCGTTTGTCATGGGCAGGGCGCCCTCAGTGGATACGATCAAGCTACCCCCGCCCTCCGAATGACCCGCCCGAGCTCCGGAGCGCCTCCATGACCTTGCCCTGCTGCCCCGCCTGCGGTTCCACGCTCCCCGCGGAAGCGCGCTTCTGCATGAAGTGCGGGCGGGAACGGCCGCAGGAGACGGAACCGGCCGCGGCGCCGGGCGGGGCGGGGGCC